>NZ_PQMX01000001.1:0-254106 GCF_004368385.1 Burkholderia sp. B10
GGGGATGAGGGGGGCGGCGTGCGCGGATTCGTCGATCGCTCGCCGACAGGTGGTTCGACGGTGGCGCCGGCGAATGCCCAGCGGTTGCGCTGCTGTTGGGATGGGCAAGCAGCCGGCTGCTTGCTTGGCGAGCTTGGCGCGCAGAACGTGACGTCGTGACGGTGTGCGCCGCGACACCGTCGAGGCGCGTCAATCGTCAATCGTCCGTTTCGTGCAAAAGCCGGCGGTCTCGGCTCAGAGCCGCATGCGGCAACGCTTCACGTCCAAATCCGACGGCCGTTTGCAGACCTCGCCGGGATCTCACGCAAGCCGGCTGTCCTGCCATCAATCGCGCTTCGCCCCAGCATCCGCCGCATGACCGCCCGGCAGCGCACCGAACATGTGCTGACTGCACTTCGCCTCGCGCCACGCGGTCCCGAGCCGAATGCCGCCGATCATCCGCCGCGCGACGGGAAGAATCTGTTCGCCCGCCAGAATGCCCAGCAAGCCGGCCAGCGCGATGGTAGGCGGCGCCGGAGACGGCACGCCGATCAGCGCGTAGACGACGCCGGCGAGAATACCGGCGAGAATTGAAGCAGCGTACGGTTTCATGGCAATGGAACGTGACGGACAGCGTGTTGAAATGGCGATCGCGACCGGTTCGGCTGCGATCCGAAAGTCTCGAATCAGCCTATCAGGTCTTCGCGTTCGTCCCATGTGCTTTCATTGAAATTCAGATCTTTTAAGCCTGAATATCGCTGGTCGAGATAATCAGAACGATTAACTGGCGTAGTCGGCTGCTTGCCGCTGAAATGGTGCGCGTTGACTGTCGAACCGCTCGACACAACGCATCGGACGCCTCGCAGATTCGTCGGCGGGGCAAGCCTCACATTTCTCCGCGTCAAAGGACATCATCGCCATGAGCAACCCGAAGCTTGAAGTACTGACTCCGCACAACAGCCAGCTGATCTTCATCGACCAGCAGCCGCAGATGGCGTTCGGCGTGCAATCGATCGATCGCCAGACGCTGAAGAACAACGTCGTCGGCCTCGCGAAGGCCGCGAAGGTCTTCAACATCCCGACCACGATCACGACCGTCGAAAGCGACAGCTTCTCGGGCCACACGTATCCGGAACTGCTCGACGTGTTCCCGAACCAGAAGACGCTCGAACGCACGTCGATGAACTCGTGGGACGACCAGAAAGTGCGCGACGCACTGGCCGCCAACGGCCGCAAGAAGGTGGTCGTGTCGGGCCTGTGGACCGAAGTCTGCAACACGACCTTCGCGCTGTGCGCGATGCTCGAAGGCGACTACGAAATCTACATGGTGTCCGACGCATCGGGCGGCACGTCGCAAGCCGCGCACGACGTCGCGATGCAGCGCATGGTGCAGGCCGGCGTGGTGCCGGTCACGTGGCAGCAGGTGCTGCTCGAATGGCAACGCGACTGGGCGCGCCGCGAAACGTATGACGCGGTGATGGCGATCGCCAAGGAGCATTCGGGCGCGTACGGGATGGGCGTCGACTACGCATACACGATGGTCCACAAGAGCGCGCCGCGCACCGCGACGCCGCACGAGTCGATCCCGCCGGTTCCGGCGAAGTAAGCGCAGACGGGTTACGACCGTCGCGGCCGCTGCGGCGGGTTCCATGCGAACCCGCCGCAGCGGCCATTGCCGCGCGGGCGCACGTGAGCGCGTCACGCATGCCGCGCGCGGCATGCGGGCCGGCACACCGCCGCCGCGTTCGACATTCTCCGGGAGATTTATCGCATGGAACCCTATCTGGTTTCGCTTGGTGCGGGCCTGCTGATCGGTGTGATTTACAGCGCCATCAAGGTTCGCTCTCCCGCACCGCCGCTGATTGCGCTGGTCGGGTTGCTCGGCATGCTGATCGGCGTGCAGGCCTTGCCCACCGTCAAACAGCTGTTTGGCTTCTGATCATCAAGAGGTGATGCACATGACCGCAACCGTGACCCAACCGGATCTGATCCTGCATAACGGGCGATTCACGACCCTCGACCGCGCGAACCCCATCGCGACCGCGGTCGCGATTGCCGCCGGCCGCTTCGTCGCCGTCGGCAGCGACGCGGATGTGATGCCGCTCGCGGGCCGCGCGACGAAGGTGGTCGATCTCGGCGGCCGCGGCGTGCTGCCCGGCCTGATCGACAACCATTGCCACGTGATTCGTGGCGGACTGAACTACAACATGGAGCTGCGCTGGGACGGCGTGCCGTCGCTCGCCGTCGCGATGGAGATGCTCAAGCGCCAGGTGGCCGTGACGCCCGCGCCGCAGTGGGTGCGCGTGGTCGGCGGCTTCACCGAGCATCAGTTCGTCGAGAAGCGCCTGCCGACGATCGACGAACTCAATGCAGTCGCGCCGGACACGCCGGTGTTCATCCTGCACCTGTACGATCGCGCGCTGCTGAACGCGGCGGCGCTGCGTGTCGTCGGCTATACGAAGGACACGCCGGAGCCGCCGGGCGGCACCATCCTGCGCGATGCCGCGGGCAACCCGACCGGCCTGCTGCTCGCGAACCCGAACGCGACGATCCTCTACGCGACGCTCGCGAAGGGGCCGAAGCTGCCGTTCGAGTATCAATACAATTCGACGCGCCATTTCATGCGCGAACTGAACCGGCTGGGCGTCACGGGCGTGATCGACGCGGGCGGCGGCTCGCAGAATTACCCGGAAGACTACGAGGTGATCCGCAAGCTGCACGACGCCGGCGAGATGACGATCCGCATCGCGTACAACCTGTTCACGCAGAAGCCGAACGCCGAGAAGGAAGACTTCGTGAACTGGACCAAGAGCGTCAAGTATCACGACGGAACCGACTACTTCCGCAACAACGGCGCCGGCGAGATGCTGGCGTTTTCCGCGGCCGACTTCGAAGACTTCCGCGTGGCGCGCCCGGACCTGCCCGCGCAGATGGAGGACGACCTCGAAGGCGTCGTGCGCGTGCTCGCGGAGAACCGCTGGCCGTGGCGCATGCACGCGACCTATGACGAAACGATCAGCCGCGCGCTCGACGTGTTCGAGAAGGTCAACAAGGACATCCCGCTCGAAGGGCTGAACTGGTTCTTCGATCACGCGGAAACCATCACCGAGAAATCGATGGACCGGATCGCCGCGCTCGGCGGCGGCATCGCGGTGCAGCACCGGATGGCGTATCAGGGCGAATACTTCGTCGAGCGCTACGGCGCGCAAGCTGCCGAGGCGACGCCGCCGGTCGCGAAGATGCTCGGCAAGGGGCTGAAGGTGTCGGCCGGCACCGACGCGACGCGCGTGGCGTCGTACAACCCGTGGGTATCGCTCGCGTGGCTCGTGACGGGCAAGACGGTCGGCGGCCTCAGGATGTATCCGCAGCGCAACCTGCTCGATCGCGAAACCGCACTGCGGATGTGGACCGAGTACGTGACGTGGTTCTCGAACGAAGAAGGCAAGAAAGGGCGCATCGCGGTGGGGCAGCTTGCCGACCTCGTGGTCCCGGATCGCGATTTCTTCGCGTGCGCGGAGGACGATATCGCCGCCACGACTGCGTTGCTGACGGTGGTCGACGGCAAGATCGTCTGGGGCGCGGGGCCGTTCGAGTCGCACGACGCGCCGATCCCGCCGGCGATGCCCGACTGGTCGCCGGTGCGCGAGTTCGGCGGCTACGGCGGCTGGGGCGCGACGCAGCGCGCCGGTGCGCCGCTGCAACGCGCGGCGGCCGCCGCGATGTGCGGCTGCGCGAACGAATGCAACGTTCACCAGCATGCGCACGCGGGCGCATGGGGCAGCGCGTTGCCGACGTCCGACGCGAAGGGCTTCTGGGGCGCGTTCGGATGCTCGTGCTGGGCGATCTGAGATGACGGCACGTGCGGCTTACGACTGTCCGGCCTGGGTCGGCGCACTGCTGTCGCAGCGGTGGGTGCTGCCGGTCGCGCGCGCCGCGCTGGTGTCCGCGTATCTGATCGCGGGCATTTACAAGCTGCTCGACTTCAATGCAGCTGCCGCGGAGCAGGCGCACTTCGGCCTGCATCCCGGGCCCGTCTGGGCCGCGATGGCGATCGTGGTCGAGATCGGCGGGCCGCTGTGCGTGTTGTCCCGGCGCTTCACGTGGCTCGGCGCCGGTGGCCTCGGCGTGTTGACGCTCGTCGCGATGCTGGTGGCCGCCGACTTCTGGAACATGTCGGGCGCCGCGCGCTTCATGGCGCTCAACGCGTTCTTCGAGCATCTCGGGCTGATCGGCGGGCTGGTGCTCGTCGCCGTGCTCGGCAATACGCGCCGCCAGGCCGACGCCGACGCGCCCGTTCGATGAAGATGCGGCCGCCGCGGCGAGCATGCGCGGCAACGCCGATTTCGGAACGAGCAAGCGTGCGGCAGCCGAAGTTGGCGTGACGACACAGGGCGTCTGTGCCCACACGCTGATCGATCGGCTGATCGAAGGCGAAGCAAGCAGCCGTCGGAACGGGCGACGCCGGGCGGTACGCGCAGGTTGCGTATCGCCCGGCGCTCGCCGTATCCGCGGTACGGTACATGCTGCGTTCATCGATGCAGCGCATGTAACGCGCCCGCGCAACGTCGGTTCGTCGTCCGCAATCTTTCCCATCGCTTCGATTCCGCTTACGAACCTCGTCAAGTGCGCGAACGACGCGACGCGCGATCGTCCCGCCGACGATTCACGGCGCGTGTGCGCGACACCGTGACGAGCGAACCGAATCGGTCGAACGACGCGAGCCTGGGCATCGGCGCGATCGCCGCTGCGTCGATTTTTACAGCGGGCTGCGAGGCCGCTCGGACACGCGCAGACGGCCGCGGGCCGCGAGCCGAGTCGTCACCTCGCGGCGCACCGGACCGGCCGTCCTCTATGCGCCGAACAGGCCCGGCTCGCGCGCCGCTATCGGCATCGGCTCCGTTGCATCGAGCGAGCCCGCAGTCGCACGGTTCGCTACGGCATCAACCGGTCGTGCAGCGGTGCGCGAAAGATCCGCTGCGGGTCGTAGCGCGCGAGCGTCGCTCGCGCGGCGTCCCAGTTGCTTGTCGTTGGCTGACCGTCGCGATACAGGCGCGGGATCGTGACGGACAGCATGGTGCCGTCCTGCCACGCGGCGGTGTCGGTGTAGCCCCAGCCCTTCGACCATTCGGGGCGCAGCATCGCATACGAACCCGTGTAGTTGGCCAGCATCCATTGCTCGATCTCGCGATAGAAGCGGTCGGCGCCGGGCGTGCCGGGCAACGTCAGAATGTCGAACCAGACGGCGACGTCCCATTCCGGGTGATCGGGGCGCGGCGTGAGCGCGGACAGCGTCGGCGCCACCGCTGCAGCGCCGACGTCGGCCGGCTGGTCGAGGCCGGTGATGCGGATCTCGACCGGGCCGTTGATCGGATATTCGTTGCGTGCCTTGTACGCGTCGATGCGGTTCTGATAGAACTGCACGAACTCGCCGATCACGCGCTGCACGTCGGCGCGCCGCGCCAGTACGGCGTAGCCGTTCGCGGTCACGCGCAGCGTCGTCGGCCGGATGTACTGAAGCACCGTGCGCGACCAGCCCCAGAGGTCCGCACTGAGCGTGAGCGCGAGGCCGGCGGCCGTCACCGCGAACTGCGTCTGGCCGAACAGCGGCGTCAACGAGGCTTCGCCGCCGATCACGATCCGCTTCACGAGATCCGAGATCGACTGCGAGATCGAATCGGAGAACGGATAGTTGTACGGCTGCGTGACGGCGCGCGACAACAACGGCTTGCTGGGCGTCGGCGTCCAGACCTTGAGCCACGGGGCGCTCGTGAACGGAAACCAGATCGCTTCGATCCGGCCCGAGCGGGCGAGCAACGATGAGATCGTGCGGCCGGCCGTGCCGGCCGGTGCGAACAACTCCGAAGCCGGAATGTCGACGAAGCTCTGGCAGCGCAGCCGCTGGTTGGGCCCGGCGATCAGCGTGACGTCGACGACGAAGGCCATCCCGAGATGCGCAAGGAACGCGCCGATCTCGGGATCGTTGCGCTCGAACCGGCGCAGCGCGTATTGCTGCCGCGCCGAATCGAACACGACCGCCGTCAGCGCGACGACGAGATTGCTCAGCGACCCATAGCTATGGCCCGGCTGCAGCGTTTCGCCGGTGGCCGGCACCGCGGTGCCGTGCGCGTCGATCGCGAGCGCGCCGCCGAGCGTGATGTCGCCGGGCGCAGGCGCGGCGATCACGCCGAGGCCATATTGCTCGAGCGTCGCGAGCAAGCTCTCCAGCGACACGCCCGTTTGCGCGGTGACGCGCGCCGGACGCGCCGACGTGTCGACGGATACGGTCGTCAGCGACTTCGTCGTGTCGAGCAGCACGACATTGGCGGCGCCGGCGCCCGGATCCAGCGTCAACGGCGACCAGTTGTGCATGTAGCCGCGCGGTCGGACGCGGTAGCCGCTCGCGCGCGCCCAGTTGACGATCGCGACGACGTCATCGGCCGAGCGCGGCGCGGCCGTCCACACGTCTTGCACGGCAACTTCGCCGCTCCAGTTCTGGAACGCCTGCTTGTAAAGCGGCACGTCGGCCGGAAAGCCGGGCGGCGTCGCGCCGGCCGACTGCGCGTGCGCGGCGATCTGATAGAGCGGGGTCCAGCCGGCGACGACGCCGGCCGCCGCCAGCTTCGCCATGTCGGCCAGGAAGGATCGGCGCGCGGGTTCGTCTCGGAAGTCTTGATTCATCGTGTGCTCCAGTTCTTCGGATGCGTTTTGTGATTGGAGAAACGGCAATCGATGCGTTGAGGCGGGTGTGGCACTTCAAGCGCGTGTGATGCGCGAACGAGGTGGCGCGAGTGCGCATCGTCACGGGCGTTCAACGAGAGAAACGAGTATTTTTCGGACGACTTTTGCAACGAGCCGTCGACCGATCCTTCGGCCGAGGGAATATCGGTATTTCGATTGAATCTTTAATTGCGGCGGGCGGCCGTCAGCAACGGCGCGCGATAAAAGATGATGCGGCGTGAATGTTTATAGGCATGTTTCGATTTTCTGAATAAACGCTATCGTAATTCAAGGTAATTGGACTGCACATGCGTTATATCGCCGGGCGAGATTAGCAATTTATCCATCCGTGAGCAAGCCGCGGAGTTGATGAACTGCGCGGCTTCAATGTGGTGGGTTTGTGGCAGACAATGAGCGGCATTTTGTGGGTATTTTGCAACGCGGGCGTCGACACCGTCGTAAATATTATCGAGGTAGATTTTTATTGCCGAATGGGGTAATCGGTCGGACGAGGCCGCCCGGCGGCCGCGATGAATTGTGCCCTTTCGTCGCGCATATTCGGCCGAGCATTGAGGGATTCGCAACAATGCACGGTATGCGGAACGCGAAGCCATACAGTTAAAAGAAAAACAGCGCGGCAAAGGTTGATATTCCAACTGCCGGGAACGTCGAATGGCGAGAATTCGTGGTATGCCGGCATTATCAGATTGTTACAGAAATTCGATGCAAACGGATATTGATTTATCGAGCTGATTCATGTTGCGTTCGCGTGTCGGGCGGTAGGGGGAACTGAATTCGTATTCGCGATGGTCGAAAAATGGTGAAGTCACTATCACGCCATCTGCAAACTTCTAAAATCGTGGCTATCATACGCAGCGGGTATTTATGCCGATCAAATTCAATGAAAATGATTGTTTCATTTTTCGATTGCGATTTTTGTTTGATTTGCAGGGAACTCGTCCCGTTCGAAACGTCGTCGGGTTTTTCGATTTAGCCCTTCAACACGTGTGGCGACGGCGCGGTAAGCGCGGCGGCTGCGCGCAACGATGCGTGTCGACAAGTACCGGCAGCAAATCGCGCCGATGCACGCGGACATTGCGCCGTCGGTCGTCACGCGGGCACAACTAGGAGAGTCAGATGGTCGCGATATTCGCGAAGCTTGGGAAGGTGATTTCGAGCGCCGGCAGCGAGCGATTCGCATCGGACATGCATGCGTTGCTGGTCGAATCGGTTCCGCTCGCCATTACCCGAATGACGGAATGGACGCTCGACAAGCCGGCCGGCGAAGTGGTGCACGTGCAGTCGCTCGGCGCGTTCGGCACGGCGGCGGCGCAGGGCGAGCGCGAGCCGGCGCATCCGCTGTTGAACCGGATCCGGTCCGCGAGCGACCGGCAGCTCATCCACATCAGCCCGCAGCGCCAGCACGGTCACGGCAGCGAAGCCGCGCCGCCGCGCGGCGCATGCGATGGATTCCAGTGTCATCTGGTGTCGGGCAAGGCGAACCGCCGCTACGTGATCTCGCTGCATCGCGCGGCATCGCATCACGACTTCTCGTTGCGGGAAATGTCGTTCCTGAAGAATTTCGCTGATACGCTGCTGCCGCTCGTCGAATGGCACGCGTCGACGCGCCGGCACGGCGAGTGCGACTGCGCGCCGGCGCCGCTCGCGACCGGCGGCCTGCCGGGCGTCGACGCGCTGCGGCACGAGTTCGAGTCGCGGCTGGCGCGAGCGGCGGTCGCGCTGTCCGCTCGCGAAAGCGAAGTGTGCCTCGGCCTGCTCGCGGGCAAGATGCTGCGGGAACTGGCCGAAGAGCTCGGCGTGAAGGAAAGCACGGTGGAGACGTACATCAAGCGCGCCGCGGTGAAGCTCGGCATCAGCGGCCGGCACGGGCTCACGAAATGGATGATCGACGACTGCACGACCTACGCGTCGGCAGCGTGATCCGGTTCATGCCGGCGATCGACGACGATCGCCGGCAAGGCCGAGCGAGCCCCGATTGCGGATGTGCTTGGCCGCTTCGACGCCGGTTGCAGCAAGAGCCGTGACGATGTCGGTCGGCGCTGCGGCGCGGTTGAGTCCGAATGTACGATAGCCGGCGTACGAATCGACGCACAGCGCGGCCGCCGTGGCGATACGTGACGCGTTCGTACGACGCCTGCATCGGCGGCCGCCATGCAGCAGCGCGCGGCGCCGGGCTCAACGCACGCAGAGTAACCGACGGCCCTCGCGCATCCTACCCGCGAGCGTTCAGGTACCGAGGCGCGACGCCCCGCAGTCGCGGCACGCGCCGCCGGTGCGCTCCAGGCCGGCTTCCGTCGCGCCGCCGGCCGTCTCGTCCAGCATCCATCGCGTCAGGCCATGACGGCCGCCGAAGCCGAGCTTGACCGCGGCCCGCTTCAGATAAGTCTCGACGGTGCTCTCGCGCAGCGCCAAACGCATAGCGATCGCGGCCACCGTGTCGCCGGCCAGCAGCGCAGTGCACGCGTCGATCTCGCGCGCCGACAGCGTGACGCCGGCATGCCGCAGACGGTCGGCGAATCGCCGCGCGACGCGCTCGCGGCCCGATTCCGTCGCGGGCGGCGCAACGGTGGCGATCTGCGCCGGTGACGGCGGAGCCGAGCCCAGCGCCGTCGCGTGGCTCGCGACGATCGGAAACAGCACGTGCGACAGCTCCTTGATGAAGTCCTGCTCCTGCGGCGAGAAATCGTCCGCCGTATCGGCGCGATGCAACGAGATCACGTAATAGTGCGTGCGCTTGCGGCTGACGAGATGGAATTGCCGGCCGTGCGGCGACGCGTTTGCCGACAGCAGCGCGACGATGCGCTCGACCAGCGCGGGGGCCGAGCCGAGGCCGGCCGGCGGGTCGTCGACGTACACGTGGCGCGCGCTCGCTTGCGGCGGCATCTGCGCTTCATGACCGGCCCCTGCCGCGCCGGTCTTGTCGGGCGCGGCGCCGAGGCTGCGCATCGCGAGCTCGCCGGCGGGCGCGGCGTCGACCGAAAATTCCGAAATGCGAATCTCGTCGACGGGGACCGCCGCCGAGATCAGGCTGTACATCATGCGGGGAAAGCGTCGGCTCCCGCTGCTCGAGATCGCTTCGCCGACGTGTGCGGACAATCTGCTGAACTCCATGAATGGATTCCTGATGAGACGTTGAAGCTGCGCTTGCGCGCACGGATGCCGACGTGATTTAAGCACCGGGCGGCGGCCGCGTCTGTAACGGATAGCAGGGACAGCCGATCAACCGCCGACGGCGACGCGCGCGCCCGGCGCGCCGCTCATCCTGCCGCTTCGGCTCGCGCGGTTTCCATCGCCGTATCGGAGAAGATCCGGCCGCGCTCGAGGCGAATGACGCGATCGGCCAGCCCGAAGTACTGGTCGTCATGCGTGATGATGACGACGCACTTGCCGCGCGCTCGCAGGTCGGGCACCAGCACCTCGTAGAAAAACCGCTTGAAAACGGGGTCCTGATCGGCGGCCCATTCGTCGAGGATATAGATCGGGCGATCCTCGATGTACGCGCAAAGCAGCGCGAGCCGCTTGCGTTGCCCGGTCGACAGCGCGGTCGTCGTCGAGTAATGCTTGCCGTCGATCGTGATCTTGTCAGCCAGCTTCAGCGTCTCGAGGTATCGGCGCGCACGCGCGATGCCTTCGTCCTCGCGATCGGGGCCGATCACGCGGTCGAACAGATGGAAATCGGTGAAGACGGCGGAGAACAGGTTTCGGTAGCGCTCCCGCGCATCGTCGTCGACGACTGCGCCATCGAGCGCGATGTGGCCTTCGGTGGGCGCATACAGGCCGCTGAGCACCTTGCCCAGGGTGCTCTTGCCGCTGCCGTTTCCGCCGATCACGTAGACCAGCTCGCCGGCATGAATCGTCATGTCGATCGGGCCGAGCACGAAGTCGGTCGTCGACTCGCTGTCGCGGTAGTTCATCTTCACGCCCTTCAGCTCGATGACGCGCCACGCGCCGGCCGATGACGATTCCGGCGCACGCTCGGGCGAGCGGTCGGCGGGCGAGACCTGCGTGTCGTCGACCAGGAAGCCGAACTCCGCCAGCCGCGCGAGCGCCGTCTTGCCCTCGGCCACCATCGGCAGAATATTGATCAGCATGGTCAGCGGACCCATCATGTAGAGCACGGCGAGAATGCTCGCGGTGAGCACCGACGGATCGACGACGCCGAGCGACGGCACGCCGAACAGCAGGAAGCCGAGCAGCACGGCCACCGTGATCTGGCCGATGGTGTCGCCGCCCATGAACCAGAAGCGCTCGATGTAATTGAAGCCGGCCACGCGCTTCGACGACAGCTCGATCGCGGCACGCGTGAACCAGCGCCGCCGCGCGCGGTTGAGCTTGAGCTCCTTGATGCCGAACACGAGCCCGTGCGTGTATTCGTTGAAGCGCACGAACTCGTCGCGAACGCGCTCGGTGAAATTGACCGCCCGCCGGTAGAAGAACAGGTAAAGCGCGAGGCCGACGATCGTCAGGACCATCGTCGACGCGAAGACGATCCAGGACAGGTACGCGAGATAGACGATGCTGCAGATCAGCACGACCGATTGAACGATGATCGTCGGTATCGTCAGCAGCGTCTGGCTCAGTTGCGGAATGTCCTGGGTGAGCAGCGTCAGGACGTTCGGCGCGCCGCGCCGGTCGATTTCGTCGAGCGGGGTCGCCAGGATCCGCTTGCACAGGTTGACGCGCAGGCGCGTCATCAGCTTCATGCACGCATAGGACGGCATCACGGCAGCGCCGCTGCGGCAGACGATCGCCACGACGTTGACCGCGATGAACACGAGCAGCAGCGTGCGTCGCTCGTCCTGGTCGTGCAGCGCGCGGCTGATGAGGCCGACGCCCACGATCGACGCGACGCCGCTCAGCAGCCCCGTCAGCACCGTGCCGAGCGTCAGCCACGGATGGCTGCGCCACATCAGCGTGACGGCCGAATGCCACGGCGGCGATTTGCTTTCAGCGAAATCCATGGGATGCCAATATGCTCAGTTGACCAGGTGGCTCAGCTCGACGTTGTGCGCCGCCGACCGCAATCTCGACGCGGTTTCGTGCCGGCCGAGGAACGCGATGCTGGCGACGATTTCGAGCGGCGAGTCGGAGAACAGCACGCAGCACTTCAGCACGCGCTGCGCACGGTCCCAGCCGAGGTCGGCCGCCGCGGCCGCGGCGCGCAACGACGCGTCGACCGACGCGGGCGCCCACGCGGCGGTCTGGCTCAGCCGCGAATCGGCCGCGCGAAGGAACTGCAGCAGCGTGCGCGGATTGCTCACGATGCTGTACATGAGAACGTAATCGACCCGCCGCTTCTTCGTGATCAGCGGAAAAATCAGATCGATCACGTCGGCGGCCGATTCGCATTTCCCGAAGGTCAGCGCAATGGCCTCGGCGAGCTTGTGATCGCGGTGGAGCGAATCGAGTGCGGACTGCACGAACGCCGCTTCGTGGTCGGCGGTGGTGATTTTCATGGTCGTCATAGTCTGTCGGGATAGGGATTGCTGCGAACGGCGCACGCGGCGCTCACCAGCCGTCGGGAATCGGCAGCGAATAGGCCAGCGGCTTCTCCGGCATGACCTCTTCCATGATGTCGGAGTAGCCGGACTCCTGTCCGACCAGGTTCGGCTCGAAGCAGTAGCAGTTGAAGGTCTTCTGCAGCACGAGGTTGTTGCGGTCGTTGATCGCGGGCGGCCGTTCGTTGATCGCAATGAACGCGTCGTACAGCGAGTCCCTGACGACGTAGGCGTGCGCGGTCAGCGTCTCCACGGCCTTCACGACGTTCGGCGCGACGGGAATCGGCGGCGTGAAGTGGTAGGCGCCCAGGAACAGCATGTGCCAGTCCTGCGGCACCTGCGCGATGAACTCGGGGAAGCGCTCGGCGAACTCGGGGGCGAAGAACGCGTCGTCCTCGAAGATCAGGACTTCGCGCGCGCCGGCGGCCTTCGCCTGTGTCACGGCGGCGAGATGGCTCATCGTGCAGCCGTAATCCTGTGGCCGCATGTGGCTCAGCGAGGCCGGCACGCTGATCTGTCTGGCATCGACGGCGGACAGCCGTTCGACGGTGCGGATCTCCTGTTCCGCGAATTTGCGCTGCATCGCTTCCCAGCGGTCGGGGCGCCGGTCGAGGTTGATGCAGACCTTGCGGGCAAAGGTGTTGTCGATCGTCGCGGTCGATTTCATGAGGGCGTTTTTTCCAGGAACGGGTTGAGATGGGCAGCGACGGCGCCGGCATGCGGATCGAGCAGCATGGTCAGGTGGTCGCCGGGGACGTCCATCACGGCTACCGGCAGCGTCGAGAAGCGCGACCATCCCCAGGTCGGGTCCAGACGGAGCTGCGCGATCTCCGGCGACGGGGCGTGGTCGCCGGGGTCGTGCTCGACGCTGCGCAACAGCGCGATCGGCACCGGCAGCGGCTCGGCCTGCGGCGCGTAGCGCGACTTGAAGTTGGCCTGATAGACGCGCAGATAGGCGCGCAGCCGGTCCGAATCGGCGTCCGCGAACCAGCTGCTGCGAGCGCCGATCCGCGCGAGAATCAGGCCGGCCTGGCCGTCGGGATCGAGCGCGACGAGGTCGTCGCGCGTCACCTGAAGATCGGCGCCGAGGAAGGTGCCGATTTCGTGCGCGATCGCGACGAGCCAGTCGGTGTCGTCCCAGTCGTGCCAGTAGGCGGCGGCCGTGCTGTCGACCGGCGCGGACGCGTCGAAGATCGCCAGCAGTTTCACGACCGCGCCCTTGGCGACGAGCTGCCGGCTCATCTCGAGCGCCACCTGCGCGCCGAACGAATGGCCGGCCAGGTAGTACGGCCCGGCGCCCACCAGCGGCCAGATGCGTTCGACATGGCGGGCCGCGATGTCTTCCACGTGAGTGAGCGGCTCACACGAGCCGTCGAGGCCGAGCGCTTCGAGCCCGTACACGGCGTGGGCCGCGCTCAGATGGTGCGCGAGCGGGTGGAAGTAGACCACGTTGCCGCCCGCGCCCGGCAGCAGGAACAGCGGCGCGGCGGGGCCGCCGTCGCGGATCGGCACGAGCACGTCCGTGCGCGCCGCCGTCGCCTGGGTCGCGAGCGCCGCCGCCAGTTTCTCGATCGTCGGATTCTCGAACAGGCACGAAATCGGCAGCCGTCGCGCGAACGCCTTCTCGACGTTGGCCATCAGCTGGATCGCGATGATCGAATGGCCGCCGAGATCGAAATAGTTGTCCGTGACCGCGATGTCGTCGCGCTTGAAGATCCGCTGCCAGATCTCCAGCAACGTGCGCTCGTCGGCCGACGGCGCAACGACGGCCCGCGCGGTCGCGGCCGCGTCGGCGGCAGGCGCGGCGTGCTCCGGCGCGCCGTGCGGCGTGCCCGGCCGGCCGGCGGCGCTCGCTGCATCGACGAGCTGGCCGGTCAGTTGCTGCGGGTCGTCGGCGAATCGCTCCAGCAACGCGCGCAGCGTGTCGAGCATCTGCCGCACGACCTCGGGCGCGACGCGGCGTGCGTCGTGCGAGAGCTCGAAGCCGATGCGCTCGTTCGGATGCACGGTCAGCGTCAGCGGGTAGTTCGATTCGGCGAACGCGCGGACGTCGAGAATCTCGATTTCGTCCGGCCCGAGATCGGGGGCCGCGGCCACCGGGAAGTTCTCGAACACGAGCAGGCTGTCGAACAGGCTGTCGCCGGCGGGCAGCTCGCTCCACGACTGGATATCGACCAGCGAGCTGTACGAATGCGGCTCCATCGCGGCCTGCGCGGCGTGCAGCGCCGCCAGCCAGTCGACGAACGGGCGCTCCGGCGCGATGCGCACGCGCAGCGGCAGCGTGTTGATGAACAGCCCGACGATCGACTCGACGCCCTCGAGCGCCGGCGGGCGGCCCGACACGGTGACGCCGAACACGACGTCGTCGGTCGCCGCGCGGCGCCACAGCACCAGCGCCCAGGCTGCGCGGATCAGCACGTTCAGCGTGACGCGATGGGTTCGCAACAGCGCTTGCAGCCGCGCCGTCAGCGCGTCGTCGAGCACGAACTGCTGTTTGCGCAGCGTGTCGCGTCGTGCGGCGTCGCCGGCCGCCGGCTGCGCGGCGCTGCCGGCGATCGGCGTCGCGGCCCGGAAGCCTGCGAGCTCGGCGCGCCACCAGCGCTCGTCGGCCGCGCGCGGATGGCGCGCGAGCCAGTCGAGGTACGCGCGGTAGCCGGGCACCGGCGCGACGGCGACCGGCGCGCCGCTGCGGGCGAGCGACAGGTAGTCGTCGAACACCTCCTTCATCAGGATCGCGGTGCTCCAGCCGTCGAGGATGATGTGGTGCGCGCTCCAGCAGAAGCGATGGCGCGTGTCGGTTTCCTGGATCAGCGTGCAGCGGAACAATGGCGCATGGCGCAGATCGAAGCCGCGCTGCCGGTCGTCGGCGAGGAACGCGTCGAAGTCCTGCGCGCGGCGCGTCGCGTCGCGGTGTCGCCAGTCGACGAAGCTCCACGGCAGGTCGACCGTATGCAGCACGGTCTGGACCGGGCGTTCGCGCTCGGCCCAGGCGAACGCGGTGCGCAGCACCGGATGGCGCGCCATCGCGTTGGCCCACGCCTGCCGCAGCGCCGGCACCTGCAGCGGGCCGCTGACGACGAAGCTGAACTGCTGGAAATAGGCGGCCGGGTCGAGGTCGTACAGCGAATGGAACAGGATGCCCTGCTGCAGCGACGACAGCGGGTAGCTGTCGTCGACGCCGTCCCACGCGGTGTCGCGCACCGATGCCGCGAAGTCGAGCAGCCGGTCCTTGAAGTGCGCGGCCAGGTTCTCGACCGTCTGCCGCCGGTGCAGCCGCTCGCCGTAATGCCAGTCGACCTGCAGCTTGCCGTCTGCAACGGCGGCGACGATCTCGAACGCGTGCGTGCGCTGCGAGCGCTCGGCGCGCAGCGCACCGAGATCCTCGCCTGCCGGCCGCCAGTCGTCGGACTGCTGCAATACCGTATCGAGCTGGCCGTGATAGTTGAACAGGATGTCGGCCTTCGGCATCGCGGCGAGGCTCGCGCGCACGGCGGCGTCGGGGCTCAGGTAGCGCAGCAGCGCATAGCCGAGGCCGTCGGCCGGGATGCGCCGCAGTTGCTGCCGCGCGGCACGCAGCGCGTCGCCCGGCGCCTGCATCGCGTCGACTTCGAGCACGACCGGATGGATCGACGTGAACCAGCCCACCGTGCGGCTGAGGTCCAGCGCCGCATCGGCCACGTGGCGGCCGTGGCTCTCGAGGTCGATCCGGGTGCGGACGTTGCCGGTCGCCATGCTGCACGCTTGCGCGAGCGCGACCAGCAGCACGTCGTTGATGCGCGTGTCGTACGCGCGCGGCAGCCGGCGCAGCAACGCCGTGGTGGCGGCTTCGTCCAGCTCGAACGACACGGACGCCGCATCGCCGACCGCGTTGTTGGCGCCCGCGGCCGGATAGTCGACCGGCATCGGCTCGACGGGCTGCGCGAGCAGCGCCTGCCACGTCGGGGCTTCGTCGGCAACGGCTTGCGAGCCGGCCAGTTGCTGCAGATGCAGCGCCCATTCGCGGAACGAGGTCGTCTTCTCGGGCAACGGCCGGCCGTGGTACGCGGCATGCAGATCCTCGACGAGCACGCGCCACGACACGCCGTCCACCGCGAGGTGATGGATCGCCACGAACAGGCGGGCGAGCGGCTCGCCGGCCGCGCGGAACAGTCGCGCCGCGAGCAGCGGGCCGTGCACGATGTCGATGCCGCGCTGCGCGTCGGCGGCGGCCGCGCGCATCGCCGTGAGGCGCTCGGCGGCGTCGCCTGCGACGGTCTGCGCCGCGAAGAGTGCGGGCGTCGCGCCGCTGCCGAGCACTTCCTGAGTCCAGCCGTCCGTGCCGCGCGTGAAGCGCGTGCGCAACGCGTCGTGATGTTCGCAGACCTGCCGGAACGCGTCCGCGAGCCGCGCGGCGTCGAGGTCGGCCGGCACCTCGATCAGGACCGTCTGGTTGTAGTGCGACGGCGTGTCGAGGTTCTGTTCGAAGAACCAGTGCTGTACAGGCGTCAGCGGCGCATCGCCGAGCGGGCTGGCTGCCGGCGCGGGCACGGCGTGCGCGTCGGGCGCGGCGGCCAGTTGCGCGATCGTCTGATACTGGAACAGCTGCTGCGCCGTCACGCGCAGCCCGGCCCGGTTCGCGCGCGCGATCACCTGGATGCTGAGAATCGAATCGCCGCCGAGCTCGAAGAAATTGTCGTGAATACCGACGGAAGGCAGTTGCAGCACCTGCTGCCAGATCGACGCGAGCAGCATTTCCCGCGGCGTGACGGCCGGCGCGTATGGCCTTGCCGCGTCATCGGCCGCCGCCGGAGCCGGCAGCGCCTTGCGGTTGATCTTGCCGTTCGGCAGCAGCGGCAACGACGCCAGCGCGACGAATTGCGACGGCACCATGTAATCCGCGAGCTTGCCGCGCAGATGGTCGCGCAGGCCGGCGATGTCCCGGGAAGCGGTCGCGACGTATGCGATCAGGAAGGTTCGCGCGTCTTCGGTCTTCGCGATCACGACGCAGTCGTCGACCGCCGGATGGGTGCGCAGCACGGCCTCGATTTCGCCGGGCTCGATGCGCAGGCCGCGCAGCTTGATCTGATGATCGATGCGGCCGAGAAACTCGATGTTGCGGTCGGGGCGGTAGCGCGCGAGATCGCCGGTGCGGTAGAGGCGCGCGTGCGGGTCGTCTGAGAACGGATCGGCGATGAACTTCTCCGCGCTCAAGTTCGGCTCGTTGTAATAGCCACGGCCCACCGGCGTACCGCCGATCAGGAGCTCGCCGGGCACGCCGATCGGCGTCGGCTGCAGCTGTGCATCCACGATGTAGATGCGCGTGTTCGCGATCGGCCGGCCGATCGGCACGATGCGCTGCGGGTCGTCGCGCCGGCATTCCCACGCGGTCACGTCGACGGCGGCCTCGGTGGGGCCGTACAAGTTGTACAGCTTGACATCCAGACGCTCGAAGCAACGCTGTTGCAGGTCGTGGGGTAACGCCTCGCCGCTGCACACGATGCGGCGCAGCGAAGTGCAGTGCGCAGCGAGTTGCGGATGATCGAGGAACGCGCGCAGCATCGACGGCACGAAATGCAGCGTCGTGATCCGCTCGCGGTCGATCAGCTCGACGAGATAGTCGGTCTCACGCTGCCCGCCCGGGCGCGCGAACACGAGGCGCGCGCCGGTGACGAGCGGCCAGAAGAACTCCCACACCGACACGTCGAAGCTGAACGGGGTTTTCTGCAGTACGGCATCGTCGGCGTCGAGCGCGTACGCGTGCTGCATCCACAGAATGCGGTTGACGATCGCGCGATGGGTATTGAGCGCGCCCTTCGGCCGGCCGGTCGAACCGGACGTGTAGATCATATACGCGAGGTTGTCGTTGCTCAGGTCCAGCGCCGGGTTGGACGTGAGCGCGGCATCGAACTCGGAGGTATCGCGATCGACGACGATCGTGCGTGCGCCGGTATCGGGCAGCGCGGCGAGCAGATGCTGTTGCGTGAGCAGCCAGCGCAGCTGCGCGTGATCGATCATGAAGCGTACGCGCTCGGCCGGATAGTCGGGGTCGACCGGCACGTATGCGCCACCGGCCTTCAGGATCGCAAGCAGCGCGACGATCATGTCGAGCGAACGTTCCATCGCGACGCCCACGAGCGTATCGGGCGCGACGCCGAGCGCGATGAGCCGGTGCGCGAGGCGGTTGGCGCGCGCGTTGAGTTCGGCGTAGGTGAGGGCCGCACCGTCGTACACGGCGGCGACGGCATCGGGCGTGCGCTCGACCTGTTGCTCGAACAGCCGATGCAGCGGTTGCGCGGCCGCGCCGCCGAAGTCGACGTCGGTGCGGTTCCATTCGACGGTCACCAAAGCGCGTTCGGCGTCGCTCGTCAGCGGCAACTCGCCGAGCGGCCGGTCCGGCGCGGCGATCACCGCATCGAGCAGCGTGCGGAAGTGCCCGGCCATCCGCTCGATCGTGCTGCCATCGAACAGGTCCAGGTTGTATTCGATCGCGCCCGCGAGGCCGTCGTCGGCATCCTCGACGTGCAGCGTGAGATCGAACTTCGACGTGTGGCTCTCCACCTGCACCGGCGTGGTCACGAGGCCGGGAAAGTTCAGCGCGTCGGGCTGCGCCTTCTCGTACGCGAACACGACCTGGAACACCGGCGTGCGGCTCAGGTCGCGTTCGAGCGCGAGCGCGTCCACCACCTGCTCGAACGGAATCTCCTGACGGCTGTAGGCGTCGAGCGCGACGCGCTTCACGCGCGCGAGCAGTTCGCCGAAGCTCGGGTTGCCCGACAGGTCCACGCGCAGCGCGAGCATGTTCGCGAAGAAGCCGATCAGCGGCTCGGTCATGCTGGAGCGCCGATTGGCGATCGGCGAGCCGATCACGAGGTCCTGCAGGTTGCTGTAGCGCGACAGCAGCAGCGCATACGCGGCGAGCACGACCATGTAGGTGCTGGTGCCGGACGCGCGCGCGAGCGCGCGCAGGCCGCCGGCGCGATCGCGGTCGAGCCGGAACGGCAGCACCGCGCCGCGGAACTGCTGGATCGCCGGCCGCGGGCGGTCGGTCGGCAATGCGATCACGTCCGGCGCATCGGCGAGCGCGGCGCTCAGCAGCGCAAGCTCGCGATGCGTGTCGGCGGACGCGAGGCGCTCGTACTGCCACACCGCGTAATCGGCGTACTGGACGGCCAGTTCCGGCAGCGAGCGCCCGGCGTAGAGCGCGGCCAGTTCGCCGAGCAGGATGCCCGACGACCACGCGTCGGAGACGATGTGATGCATCACGATGCCGAAGACGTGCAGCCGCGCATGCACGCGATACAGCGCGACGCGATGGAGCGGCCCGGCGGCGAGATCGAACGGCCGGTCGGCCTGCTGCGCGAGCCGTTCGAGCGCATCGGCTTCGCTCGCGACGTCGACGACGTCGAGCGCGACCGCTGCGGGCGGGGCGATGCGCTGGACCCCGAGACCGTCGACGGCCGGAAAGGTCGTGCGCAGGATCTCGTGACGCCGGCAGATCTCCGACACGGCGGCGCGCAGCCGCTCGACGTCCAGCTCGCCCTCGAAGCGCAGCGCGCTCGAGACGTTGTAGGTCGACGACGGTCCTTCGAGTTGCGCGAGGAACCACAGGCGCTGCTGCGGAAAGGACAGCGGCAGGTCGCCGGCGCGCGGGCGCGGCACGATGCTGCCGGCCGTCGAACCGGCGCGCGGCGACGACGCCTCGATCAGGTCGGACACGGCGCCGATGGTCTGGAGCTCGAAGATCGCGTCGATGCCGATCTCCACCGCGAAGCTGCTCCATATGCGCGATACGAGCTGCATGGCCTGCAGCGAATCGCCGCCGTAGTCGAAGAAGCGGCCGGCGAGATCGACGGCCGGGTTGTCGAGCACATCGCGCCAGATCCGCAACAGCTCGAGCTGGATCGGCGTGGCGTCGGCGTCGACGGCGGCGTCGTCGGGCGCGGCGGCGGGCGTCAGCGCGAGCAAGGCCGGGCGATCCAGCTTGCCGTTCGCGTTGAGCGGAAATTCGGCGATCGGGACGAGGTCTGACGGCACCATGTAGTCGGGCAGCTTCGCGGCCAGGAAGGCCCGCAGGTCCGCCATGCTCAGGTTCGCGGAACCCTTGACATAGGCGGCCAGCTTGCGGGCGCCGTGCGCGGACTCGCGCACGATGACCGCCGCGCCGACGACTTCCTCGTGCGCGGCGATCGCGGCCTCGACCTCGCCCAGCTCGATGCGGTGGCCGCGGATCTTGACCTGGTCGTCGACGCGTCCGTAGCACTGGATCCGTCCGTCGGGCAGCCATCGGCCGATGTCGCCGGTCCGGTAGATGCGCGGTTCGTCGGGATACGGCTGCTCGACGAACTTCGCGGCGGTGACGTCGGGGCGCTGGTGATAGCCGCGCGCGAGGCCGGCGCCGGCGATGCAGATTTCGCCCGGCACGCCGAGCGGAACCGGGCGCAGCGCGTCGTCGACGATGTACACGCGCGTGTTGGCGATCGGCCGGCCGATCAGCACCGTGGACGGCACGTCGTCGACGCACTCGACGATGCAGCCGACCGTCGCTTCGGTCGGACCGTACTCGTTGTAGATCTCGATCGCAGGGTCGATCTTGCGCAGCGTCGCGATGTGCTGCGGCGCGAGCTCCTCGCCGCCGACGATCACCTTGCGCACGCCCGAGCGTCCGAGGTTCATGTATTCCAGCAGGTGAATGTGGGTCGGCGTGAGCTTGAGCGTGTCGACGCCGCTGCCGGGCTGGAACATGCGGGCCAGGATGGTGTCGATGCTCTCCGACTGCGGATAGATGCGCAGCGTCTTGCCGCGCACCAGCGGGCAGAAGATGTTGGTCAGCGTGAAATCGAAGCACAGCGAGCTGTACAGCCCGAAGCTGCCGGTCGTGCTTTCCGGGAAGTAGTAGTCGGCGGCCCAGCCGATGTAGTGGGCCAGATTGCGGTGTTCGAGCAGGCAGCCTTTCGGTTTGCCGGTCGAGCCGGACGTGTAGATCACGTAGGCGAGCTGCGCCGGCTGCGCGCGGCACGGCGGATTGTCCGGCAGCGGCGTCCAGCCGGGCAGCTCCTGATCCAGCAGCAGCGTCGCGCCGGAGAATTCGTACCACTGCGCGAGCTGGTCCGAGTGCGTCAGCAGCAGCGCGAGGCCCGTGTCGGCGAGGATGTGATCGATCCGCTCGGCCGGATACGCCGGGTCCAGCGGCACGAACGCCGCACCCGCCTTCAGGATGCCGAGGATCGCGACGATCATCCATTCGGAGCGGTCGAACATGACGCCGACCAGCGCTTCCGGCCCGACGCCGTGATCCTCGCGCAAGCGAAGCGCGAGGCTGTTGGCGCGCGCGTTCAGATCCGCGTAGCTCATCAGCGACGTGTCGGTGACGAGGGCCGGCGCCGCGGGCGTGCGCGCGACCTGCGCCTCGAACATCTCGACGACCGTCGGGTGGCGCGGCCCGGCCGTCGCGGTTTCGTTGAACGACGCCAGCAGCCGGCGCTCCGTCGGCGTGCTCGCGACGATGTCGCCGACCGCCGCGTCGAGGCGTTCGAATGCCTCCAGCACGGCGCCGAGGCCGTTCGCGAAACCGTCGATGACGAACGGCTCGATCGCGTCGCTGTGGTGCAGCTCGATTTCGCCGCGCCCGAGCCGCAGCTCAAGCTGCAGGTCGTCGTCGCGCAGGGTGGGCGCCTGGTGGACGCGATCGTCCGCGAGCGCGACGCGCGTGAGCTGCGCGACGTCCATGTCCTTTTCGTTGCGCACCAGCGTGTCGAGCGGGAAATGGGGCGCGGCGTAGCTGTCTTCGACGATCGCGGCCACGCGCGCCAGATAGTCGTCGACGCGCTCGTCGGGACGGACCTCGACGATCAGCGGAATGGCGGCGGCGCGCGCCGACGGTTGCGCGGCGAGGCCCGGCGTGCCGAGCACCGTCACGGGAATCCTGAAGTACTTCCACAGCAGAAACGCGATGCCCGCCGCCGCGACCGCGAACTCGCCGAGCTCGCCGTCGCCGATGCGCCGCAGCACGTCGACCGACGCGCGCGTGAGCGGCACCGTGCGCGACAGCCGGCGCGCGGGCTGGCGGCCCGGTCCGTGCGGTGCGATCCGATAGACGCCGGCAACCTGCGACAGGCTTTCGCGCCAGAAACGCGCGGTATGCGCATAGCGATGGTCGGTGACCAGCACGTTATTGTCTTGCACAGGACACTCCTTGAGACGATTTGTTTAGCTGGAACGACCCGCGGCCGCGCGCATGACGCGCGCCGCGGTCGCCACGGACGGCGCGCATCAGGTCTTCTCCTCGATCGCGGCGTCGGCCGTGAGCGCGGGCGCGTCCGTGCGCTTCAGGCGCAGGCCGACCCGCACGCGCTCGCCGCCCGCGGGCGCATCAGAGGAGAGCGCGATGCGATCGATCGGCATGGCCGGATCGCGACGGAACGCGTCGTGGATCGCGAGCAGCCGGTCGCGCATCGCGGCGATGGTCGCGGCGCGGAACAGGTGCGTGTTGTAGATGAACTGGATCAGGTGCGTGCCCGCGCTTTCGACGACCTGGAACGACAGATCGAACTTCGCGGTCGTGTCGGGCGGCGAAACGTCGGTGATGCGCAGGCCGGACTGCGGCGCCGGCATCGACACGTGGTTCGCCTGAATGTCGAAGATCGGCGAATGGTTGGCCGGCGTACGGATTTTCAGATCGTCGAGCAGCGCGTCGAACGGATAGGACGCGTGCTCGAGCGCCTGCGTCGACGCCTGCGCGACGGCGTCGATCACGTCGGCGACGGTCGCGGTGTTGCGCACCGGAACGCGCAGCACGACGGTGTTCAGGTACAGGCCGATCTGCGGCTCGAGCTGCTCGCGGTCGCGTCCCGCGGACACGCTGCCGATCACGATGTCCTCGCGCCCCGTGTAGCGGTGCATCAACACGCAGAACGACGCGAGCAGCACCGTGTAGAGCGACGTGCGGTGCGCGCGGGCGAGCGCGGCGAGGCCGTCCACCTGGGGCTGCGACAGCGCGACTTCGAGCGTCTGCCCGGCATGGCCGAGCCGTTCGGGGCGCGGAAAATCCGCCGCCAGTTGCAGGCGCGGCAGCGGCGGCGCCAGTTGCTGGAGCCAGTACGCGCGATGCGCGGCCGCGCGCGGGCCGGCGACGCTCGCGTTGTGCCACGCGGCGTAGTCGCGGTACTGGATCGACAGCGGCGGCAGCGCGCGCCCGTCGTACAGCGCTTGCAGATCGTCGGTCAGCACGCGGATCGACCACGCATCGGAGATCACGTGGTGCATGTTCAGCAGGAGCAGGTGCCGGGTCGGCGACAGCGTCACCAGCTTGACGCGCAGCAGCGGCCCCGTGGCGAGATCGAACGGCTGCTCGCTTTCCGCGCGAATCAGCGCATCGATCGCGTCCGGCCCGGCGTCGGCCGCGAGCGTCGCGTGCTCGACGCGGAACCCCGACGCGTCGCGGCTCAGGATGCGTTGGCGCAGCTCGCCTTCGCTCATCGCGAACACCGTGCGCAGGCTCTCGTGGCGATCGACCAGCCGGTCGAACGCGGCGACGAGGCGCGCGGTGTCGACGGCGCCGTCCAGCTGCAGCGCGCCCGCCATGTTGTAGGTCGACGGAGCCGCGCTGCGGCTCGCGAGCCAGATGCGCTTCTGCGCGCGGGATACCGGATAGGACGCTTGCGCGGCGAGTGCCGGGATGAGCGCATCGTCGGCGGCGTCGCCCGCGGGCGACGAGGCGAGCTTGCGCGCGAGGGCGCGCGGCGACGGCGCATGGAAAATGTCGGCCACCGCGACGTTCAGTTTCAGTTCGCGGCGGATCCGGCTGACCATCTGGATCGCCTTCAGGCTTTGGCCGCCATGCTCGAAGAAGTCGTCGTCGACGCCGGTCGGCCGGTGGCCGAGCACGTCGGCGAAGATCCGCAGCAGCGCCGCTTCCACCGGCGTCTGCGCGTCGGCGGGCGGGCCGGCCGGCGACGCAGCGGCTTCCGGCAGCGGTAGCGCCGCGCGGTTGATCTTGCCGTTCGGCATCACCGGCAGGGCCGGCAGCAGCACCACCGTGTCGGGCACCATGTGCGCGGGCAATTGCTCGCGCAGCGCGTCGCGCACGCGCTGGGGTGTCCAGCCGGCGTCCGATGCACCCGCCGCGTACGCGCACAGCGTCTTGCCCGCGTCCTGCGTGTCGCGCGCGACGACGACCGCGTTCGAGATGCCGGCGAGGCCGGTCAGCGCGGCTTCGATTTCGCCGAGCTCGATCCGGTAGCCGCGGATCTTGACCTGGAAGTCGCGGCGGCCGAAGAAGTGGAGATTGCCGTCGGCCCCGAAGCAGCCGATGTCGCCGGTGCGATACAGGCGTGCGCCGGGTGCCGGGCTGAACGGATCGTCGCGGAACACCGCCTGCGTGCGCGCTTCGTCGAACAGATAGCCGCGCCCGACGCCCACGCCGCCGATGCAGATTTCGCCCTTGACGCCGACCGGGCACGGATTCATGTCGGCGTCCACGACGTAGAGGCGCAGGTTCTCGATCGGCCGGCCGATCGGGATGGCCGGCCGCGCGGGCGCGTGCGTCATGGCGTAGTGCGCGACGGAGTCCGACGCTTCGGTCGGGCCATACGCGTTGATGAGCCGCACGGCCGGATTCAGCCGGAACCACGCCTGCGCGGTGGCAGGCTGCAAGGTTTCGCCGATCGTCAGCAGCGTGTCGAGGTCAGGGAAGGCCGGCTCGGCGTGCTGTTCCAGTTCCTCGACGAAGGTCGCGAGATACGACGGCACGAATTGCATCGCCGTGATGCGGTCGCGACGGAGGCAGTCGATCAGGCGCGCGGGCTCGAGAATGACGTCGTCGGGATAGATCACCGTCGTGCCGCCCGACGCCAGCGCCGCGAAGCACTGCCACACCGAAATGTCGGAGCAGTGCGACGCGGTCTGCGCCACCGCGCCGTGCGCGCCGAGCCCGACTCGGCGCGCCATCGCGAGCACGTGATTGAGCATGCCGCGATGCTCGACCATCGCGCCCTTCGGCTGCCCGGTCGAACCCGACGTGAAGATCACGTAGGCGAGGTCCGCCGGGCCGGCACGCGGCGTGCGCGGCGGCGCGTCGCCGTCGCCGTCGCGGTGCGCGGCATGCGCGGGGTCGACGAGCGGCACCGACGCGAGCGCGGCCGGCGGCCGACGGTCGGCGCCGACGATGATCGAAGGGCGCGCCAGCGTCAGGATCGTCTCGACGCGCTGGGCCGGATAGGCCGGATCGACCGGCACGTATGCCGCGCCGCATTTCCAGATGGCGAGGATCGTCTCGAGCATCAGCGGCGAGCGCGGCATCCACACGGCGATCCGGTCGTCCGCGCGCAGCGGCGCGGCCTGCATCAGACGGGCGGCGATCCGCTCCGCACGTTCGACCAGCTCGCCGTAGGTGCGCACCTCCGTGCCGCAGCGCACCGCAATCCGGTCCGGGTGGGCGGCTGCGACGGCCTCGATCAGTTCGGGCAGCGTGCGGTCGGCCGGAACGGGCGCGCCGGTATCGTTCCAGCCGTGCAGGAGCGCGTCGCGCTCGGCGGCGGCGAGGAGCGGGATGCTGCGGTTCGGGCGATCCTGCGCGCCGGCCAGGCCGACGAGCAGCGTTTCGACATGGCGCAGCAGCCGCACGATCGTGTCGCGATCGAACCGCCCGTCGTCGTACAGCGCCTGCAGCGACAGGCGCTTGCCCGGCGTCACGACCAGCGTGAGCGGGTAGTTGTTCGGATCGGACACGTCGAATGCGCCGATCCGCAGGCCCGGCAGCGCATCGGCCAGCGCCTCCTCGACCGGATAGTTCTGGAAGATCAGCAGGCTTTCGAACAGCGGCACGCCGGGCGGCAGGCCGGCGAACTTCTGGATGTCGGCGAGCGGATGGTGCGCATATTCGTCCTGCTGCGCGAGATCCGCCTGCAGCTGGGCGAGCCATGCGGAGGTCGGACGCGCGTCGATCCGCACCCGCACCGGCAGCGTGTTGATGAACAGTCCGACCATCTCGTCCGACGCCGGCAGCGACGCCGGGCGACCGGACACGATCGTGCCGAATACGACGTCCGCTTCGCCGCTGTAGCGGCTCAGCAACTGCGCCCACGCGCCCTGCGCGAGGGTGTTGAGGGTGATCCGGCTGGCCCGCGCGAACGCGACCAGCCGCTGCGTGTCGTGCTCCGACAGCAGCAACGGCTCTTCGACATAGGCGCCCGACCGGGCCGTGCCGTCGAGTTCCGGCTGGCCCAGCACGAGCGGCGTGGTCGCCGGGAAATCGGCCAGTTTCGCCTGCCAGAAGCGTTCGGCGACAGCGGTGTCCTGACTTGCGAGCCAGCGCACGTAATCGCCGAAGGCGGGCGGCGGCGCGACGTCGGCCGCTGCCTGATATGCGGCGGCCACTTCGCTCAGCAGCCGCGCGGAGCTCCACCCGTCGAGCAGGATGTGGTGATGGCTCCAGTGGAACCGCCATGCCTGATCGCCGAGGCGGAACAGCGCGAGGCGGAACAGCGGCGCCTGCGTGAAGTCGAAGCCGCGCGCCCGGTCCTGCGCCACGTAGGCGTCCCAGCGCCGTTGCGCGTCCGCGGCGGAGGCCGCGCGCAGATCCTCGTCGTGCCACGGCAAGTCGATCCGGCGATGCACGACCTGCACGGGACTTTCGGTTTCTTCCCAGTGAAACGAGGTTCGCAGGATGTCGTGCCGCTGCGCCACCGTCTCCCATGCGCGGCAGAAGCGTGCGACGTCGAGTGCGCCGTCGATCCGGAAATTCAGGCTGCTGAAGTACGCATCCGACTCGGGTTCGTACAGGCCGTGGAACAGCATGCCCTGCTGGGTCGGCGTCAGCGCATAGACGTCGGCGATCTCGTCGGCGGCGAGCGCTGCCGGCGCCGACGCCGACAGCGCGGGCGACGCGGCATGCGCGGCGACCAGCGCCTCGAGCGCCGCGACGTACGCATGCGCGACGCGCCGAATCGTGTCGGCGTCGTGGCATGCGCGGCTGAATTCCCATGCAACGTGCAGGCGATTGCCGGCGACGTACGCGTTCACGTCGAGCAGGTGCTCGCGCAGCTGGTCCGGATGGCGGCCGTCGCCGCTCGGCTCCGCGGCCGGCTGCCACTCGCGTGCGGCGGCGAACAGCTGGTCGGTCTGGCCCAGGTAGTTGAACAGCAGCGCCGGCCGCGGCAGCGGGCCGTCGAGGCGGTCCCGCAGCAGGCCGTAGCCGATGCCGCCATTCGGCACCGCACGCAGTCGCGCCTTGACCGACGCCACCAGCCGCGCCGGATCGCGCACACCGGCATCGGCGCTCAGCACGACCGGGAAGATCGACGTGAACCAGCCCACCGTGCGCGAGATGTCGAGCGCGTCGATCAGCTCCTCGCGCCCGTGCGCTTCGAGGTCGACCAGCACGTCGGCGCAGCCGCTCCAGTCGCCGACCGCGCGCGCGAGCGCCGCCAGCAGCAGGTCGTTGATCTGCGCGTCGTAGGCGCGCGGCCCGGCGCCGAGCAACGCCGCGGTGGCGGCCTCGCCGAGTTCGACGACGATCGTCTCGGCCGACGACACGGTATTGGCGTCGGCCGGCGCGGCGCGATCGACCGGCAGCCCCGGCTGCGCGCCGCGCGCGACGGCCTGCCAATGGGCGAGATCGGCGTCGGCGGCGCCGGAGGCGGCCCACGCCGATATCGCCTGCGTCCATGCGGTCCAGGTCGCGCTGCCGCCGGCGAATTCCGGCGCCTTGCCGTTGCGCAGCCGCGTATAGGCGTCGTACACGGTTTCGAGCAGCGCGCCCCACGACACGCCGTCGACCACCAGATGATGGGCGATCAGCAGCAGACGCAGCGAGCGGCCGCCATCGAGGCGCAGCAGGTCCGCACGCACGACGGGGCCGTGCGCGAGATTCAGGCTCGCATGCGACTGCGCGACGTGCTGCGCGAGCTCGTCGCGCGCAACGTCGAACACGCCGACCGGCACCTCCTGATCGTCGACGACTTCCTGAAGCCAGCCGGCTTCGCCCGCGCGAAAGCGCAGCCGCAGCGCGTCGTGCCATCGCACCGCGTGCCGCAGCGCCTGCCGCAGCAGCAGCGGGTCGAGGTCCGCCGGCACGTCGAGCATTACGGCCTGGTTGTACTGATCCGCAGCGGTCTTGCGCTGCGCGAAGAAGCGCTGCTGGATCGGCGTCAGCGGCAGCGGGCCGGACGACGCGACGTACTGCGCGGCGGCCGCTGTGCCGAGCGTCGCTACGGCGGCGAGCTCGGCGACGGTCGGATGCTGGAACACCAGCCGCGTCGTGATCTTCAGGCCGGCCCGGGCCGCCAGCGACACGATGCGCATGCTGAGGATCGAATCGCCGCCGAGCGCGAAGAAGTTGTCGTGGATGCCGGGCGACGCGATGCCGAGCGCTTCGGCCCAGATGCCGCACAGCAGCGTCTCGGTGCGCGTGCGGGGCGGCGTCGGCGCGTCGCCGGCGGCGGACCGCCGCGACCGGTCCGGCGCGGGCAGCGCCTTGCGGTCGATCTTGCCGTTGCCGCTGAGCGGCAGCGCGTCGAGCACCACGTAGACGCCGGGAACCATGTAGGCCGGCAGCGTGGCGGACAGCGCCGCGGCGATCTCGGCGTCGCCGAGCGACGCGCCGTCGCGGAACGCGACATACGCGCACAGCGCGGCGCGACCGTTCTCGTCGCGATAGTCGAGCGCGGCCGCCTGGCGGATTTCCGGAATCGCGGCCAGCGCGTTGTCGATCTCCCCGAGCTCGATCCGGTAGCCGCGGATCTTCAGCTGATGGTCGCTGCGGCCGTGCAGCACGAGCGTGCCGTCGGGCAGATAGCTGCCGATGTCGCGCGTGCGGTACAGGCGCACGCCGCGCTGCGGATGGAACGGGTCCTCGACGAACACCTCGCGCGTGGCGGCTTCGTCGTTCAGATAGCCGCGCCCGACCGCGACGCCCGACACGCACACTTCGCCGGGGATCCCGATCGGGCACAGGTTCATCTGGGCGTCGACGACGTACAGGCGCACGTTGCGCAGCGGCTTGCCGACCGGCACGTACGGCGTGGCCGGCGCACCGGTCATGCGGTGCTGCGCGACGTCGTCCGACGCTTCGGCCGGGCCGTACGCGTTCGACAGCGCGATGTCCGGGAACAGGTCGAACCACCGTTTCACCAGCGCGGGGCTCACCATCTCGCCGGTGACGAGCAGCTCCTGCAGATGCCGCATCGACGCCGGCCGTTCCGACGCGCGGTCGAGCACGGCCGACAGATACGACGGCACCAGTTCCAGGATGCTGACGCGGGCGGCCTCCAGATAGTCGACGAAACGCGCGGGATCGCGGATGCAGTCGTCGTCGACGATCACGGTCCTGCCGCCGACGAGCGGCGCCGTGAAGAACTGCCAGACCGAAATGTCGAAGCAATGCGGCGCCGTCTGGGCAATCACCGACGACGCCGTGATCGACAGCGCGTCGATCTCGGCGAGCATGTGGTTCAGCATGCCGGCGTGCTCGACCATCGCGCCTTTCGGTTTGCCGGTCGAGCCGGACGTGTAGATCACGTAGGCGAGGCCGTCGGGCGACACCGGGCGGCCGAGGTTGCCGTCGTCGACGTCGGTATCGCCGCCGTCCGCGTCGAGCGACACGACCGGCGCGATTGCGGCCAGCTCAGGCGGAAGGAGGCCGTCGCAGGTGATTACCAGCGCGGCGCCGGAGTCTTCGAGGATGGTGCGGATGCGGGCGGCCGGATAGTCGGGGTCGATCGGCACGTACGCGGCGCCGCATTTCCAGACGGCGAGGATCGCCTCCATCAGCCGCGCCGACCGGTGCATGCAGATCGCAACCAGCGTGTCGGGCCCGAGCTCGGCGGCGGCCAGCAGGATGCGCGCGGTGCGGTTCGCGCGGGCGTTCAGTTCGGCGGCGCTCAGCACGCCGTCGCGGTATTCGACCATCGGCCGCTCGGGATGCTCGGCGGCCGCCTGCTCGAGGCGGTGCACCACGGTGCGCGCGGCGTCGAACGGCACGGCGGTGTCGTTGAACACGTCCTGCAACCGATGCCGCTCGGCGTCGGGCAGGATCGGCACGCGGCCGAGCAACCGGCCCGGATCGGCCGCGAACGCGTCGAGCGTCGCGGCCACGTGGCCGAGCATGCGCTGCATCGCGTCTTCGTCGAAGCGCCGAGGGTCGAACGACAGCTCCATCTTCCAGTCGTCGCGCGCCGTCACCACGAACTCGAGCGGAATGTCGGCGCGGTTGTAGAGCTGCACCTCGTCGACGGCCAGCCCGTGCGCGCCGTGCGTGAGCGACGCGTCGAGCGGGTAGTTCATGAACGTGACGTTGCTCTCGAACAGCGGCGTCGCCGCCGGCACGTCGCTGCAGCGCTGGATGTCGGGCAGCGGCGTGTGCTCGAACGGCGCGCGGGCGGCCACGCGGGCCTGGATCATCTTCAGCCACGGCACCAGCGGCTGCCGCGGATCGACGCGCACGCGCACCGGCACCGTGTTGATGAACAGGCCGAGCATGGTTTCGATGCCCGGCAGATTGACGCCGCGCCCGGACACGACCGCGCCGAACACCACGTCGGTCTCGCCGCTGTAACGCGACAGCACGAGCGCCCAGGCCGCCTGCGCGAGCGTGTTCAGCGTGATGTGATGGCGCGCCGCGAACTGCCGCAAGCGCGCGCTGAGATCGGCCGACAGGTCGGCCTGCACCTGTGCGAGACCCTGGCCGAAGCGCTCGCTCGCGCCGGCGCGCGCCGCGCTCGGCAGCGGGGTAGGCGAGCGGAACCCTTCCAGATAGCGCTTCCAGTATTGCTGCGCGGCCTGCGGGTCGCCCTGCTGAAGCAGCTGGATATAGTCGCGATACGGGCGCACCGGCGCGAGGGCGGGCGGCGCGCCGCGCAGCAGCGCGCCGTAGACGTGGAAGATCTCCTCGATGACGAGCGACAGGCACCAGCCGTCGGCGAGGATGTGATGGTGGCTCCAGCTGAACAGATGGGCATCGTCGGCGATGCGCACCAGGCGGCAGCGCACGAGCGGCGCGCGATCGAGCGCGAAGCCTTCTGCCAGATCCGCCTCGAGATGCGCGCTCCAGCGCGCGCGCTGTTCGCGCTCCGGCACCTCGCGCCAGTCGTCCTGCACCCACGGCAGCGTGGCGTGCGCGTGCACGACCTGCATCGGCTTGTCGACTTCCTCCCAATGGAACGACGTGCGCAGCACCGGATGCCGATCGACGAGCTGCTGCCATGCGGCATGAAACGACGCAGGATCGAGGCTGCCGGCGATCCGGCAACTGAGCTGGTTGAAGCTGCTTCGCGAGCCGGGCGCGTGCACGGCATGAAACAGCATCGCCGCCTGCATCGGGGAGAGCTCGTAGATATCGGCGATGGTCGGGGATGTCACGATTTGATCCTTGAGACGAGGGCGTCCAGCGCGTCCTGGCTGATGCGCGCAGCCGGAAAGTCCGACGGGCTGAGCCCGTGCTGTCCGTCGCCGGCCGCGGCGACGATCGACAGCAGGCGGCTGCGGTAGCACTGCGTGAGCCGCTCGACGATGTCCGGCGCGCAGCTCGCGCCGTTGTAGTGCCAGGTGAGGCGCAGGCGCCCGTCGAACACCATCCCGTCGATTTCGAACAGATGGCCGCGCCGTGCGCGCGGGCTGTGTTCGGGGCTCTGGAAATCGAGCACCGGCTTCCAGCCGGTATCGTCGCCCAGCACGCGATCGACCTGGCCGAGATAGTTGAAGCGCACCGGCGCCGGCGGCTGCCGCTCCAGCGCCGCCGCGACGCGCGGGTCGCGGCCGAGGTAGCGCGCGATGCCGTAGGGCAGCCCGCGCAGCGGCACGGCGCGCAGCTGCTCCTTGACGGCGCGCAGCGCCTCGACGGCCCCGGTGGCGTCGCCGGCGTCGAGGTACACCGGATAGTGCGCGGTGAACCAGCCGATCGTGCGCGACGTGTCGACGCCGTCGAACAGCGCCTCGCGGCCGTGGCCTTCGAGATCGACGACCAGCGACGCGGTGCCGGCCCAGTCGCCGAACGCGAGCAGCAGGGCCGTCAGCAGGACTTCGTTCACCTGCGTGTTGAACGCGCGCGGCACGTCCTGCAACAGCGCGAGCGTGTGCTGCGGGTCGAGCTCGACGACGGCCGTGCCGGCGTCGGCGACGGTGCCGACCGGCATGTCGTCGAAGCACGCCAGCGCGTCGACGTTCCGCTGCAGCCAGTAGTCGAGCCCGTCGAGCCCCTGTGCGCCGAGCGCGGCGAGGCGGGTCGACCAGTCGAGCCACGACGTCGTCTTCGGCGGCAGCGCCACCGCTTCGCCGGCGTCGAGCTGCCGGCACGCCGCGTACAGATCCTCGAACAGTACGCGCCACGACACGCCGTCGATGACCAGATGGTGAGCGACGACGAGCACGCGTTGCGGCGCGTCCGGTTCGAACTGGAACAGATGCGCGCGCAGCAGCGGCGGCGCCGACAGCGCGAAGCCCTGCTGCATGCGCGTGGCCGTGTCGAGCATCGCGGCGTGGCGGGCGGCGGCCGACGCGCCGGCCAGCGACGTGACGCCGAGCGGAATCGCGAGCGGCGCCGCCGCATGCGTTTGCCGCCACGCGCCGGCGACGCACTCGAAGCCGAGCCGAAGCGCGTCGTGATGCGTCGCGACGGCCGTCAGCGCGCGTTGCAGCACGTCGGGCCGCAACGTCGCCGGCACCTCGATCATCGTCGACTGGTTGTAGTGGTGCGGGTCGGCCACGTCCTGCGCGAAGAACCAGTGCTGGATCGGCGTCAGCGGCGCCGGGCCGACCACCGGCTCCTGCGCGGCGCGCAGCGGCGGCGCATCGACGACGACCTGCGCGAGGCCCGCAATGGTCGGATGCGCGAAGAACTGGTCGGCGGTGAATTTGAGGCCGACCTGCTGCGCGAGCGACATCACCTGAATGAGCAGGATCGAGTCGCCGCCCAGCTCGAAGAAATTGTCGTGCACGCCGATCGGCGCGCGGCCGAGCACATCCGACCAGATCCTGCCCAGCCGCGCTTCGACGTCGTTGGTCGGCGCGGCGTACGCGGCGTCGGCCGGTCCCGGCCCCGGCGCGGCGTCCAGCGCGTCCAGCGCGGCAAGTGCGTTGCGATCGGGCTTGCCGTTCGGCGTCACGGGCAGGCGTTCCAGCGCCACGATCGACGCGGGCACCATGAAGGCGGGCAGATGTGCCTTCAAGTGCTCGCGCAGGCTCGCGGCGTTCGCCGTCGCCGGGGCGACGCAGGCCGTCAGCTGCTTGTGCTGCGCGGCATCCTCGCGCACGAACACGATCGCGTCCGCGACGTCGGGATGCTGCCGCAGCGCCGCTTCGATCTCGCCGATCTCGATGCGGTAGCCGCGGATCTTCACCTGCGTGTCGCGGCGGCCGGTGATTTCCAGGTTGCCGTCCGGCAGCCACACGCCGAGGTCGCCGGTGCGATACAGGCGCTCGCCGGGTTCGAACGGATGCGCGACGAACGCGGCGGCCGTCAGGTCGTTGCGGCCGAGATAGCCGCGCGCCAGCGCGATGCCCGACACGCAGACCTCGCCCGTGCAGCCGTCGGGCGCGAGCGCGCCGTGCTCGTCGAGCAGGTACAGGTGCGCATTGCTGATCGGGCGGCCGACCGGCAGACGGCTGCCGTATGCGATCGCGGGATCGACCACGTAGTCGGCGATACAGACGGTCGCCTCGGTGGGGCCGTACGAGTTGTGGCAGATGCGGGTACGCGCCAGCTCGCGCAGCTCGGCCGCGCGCGCGGCGTCGCCCGCGCTGATCACGCGTGTCACGGTGTCGAGCGCGCGCCAGTCGAGCGCGGCGAGATAGGCCGGCGTCGCGTTGATGGTGGTGACGCCCTGCTGCGCGACGTATTCGACGAAACGCGGCACGTCGCGGATCACGCTCGGTTTCGCCAGCACCAGACGCGCGCCCGCGAGCAGCGTGACGAAGATCTCCATGATCGAGCCGTCGAACCCGGGCGAGTAGAACTGGACGAAGCGGTCGTCCGCGTCGAAGCCGAACGCGTCCACGTGGTACTGCGCCATGTTCAGCAGCCCGGCGTGTTCGAGCACGACGCCCTTCGGTACGCCCGTCGAGCCGGACGTGTAGATGACGTACGCCGCATCGTCGGGCCGCACGTCGGCCTGCGCCGGTTCCGGTGCGGGCTCGAGCGTGTCGAGCTGGAAGTCGAGCGCGAACATCGGAATCGCCCAGAAGTCGGCGAGCAGGGACAGGTGTTCCGATTGCGTCAGCAGCGCTTTGACCTTCGCGTCGTCGATCATGAAGCGCAGCCGCTCCGGCGGAAACTCCGGGTCCAGCGGCAGATAGACCGCGCCGGCCTTCAGCGCGCCGAGCAGACCGACGATCCAGCGGACCGAACGGTCGGCCACCACGCCCACCACGTCGCCGCGTTCGATCGCGTATTCCGCGCGCAGGAACCGCGCGAGCCGGGACGCCTGGTCGTCGAGTTCGGCATAGGTCAGCGACGCCTCGGCGCTCGCGACGGCGATGCTGTCCGGCGCGGCGGCGACCCGCTGCGCGAACTGTTCGAGGAAGGTGCCCCGGACCGCGACGGGCGCCGCTTGCGCACGCAGGCGCGCGCGCTCGGCGTCGTCGAGCAGCGACACGGTGTCGAGCGGCGCGTCCAGCGCGCCGAAGCCGGCCACGACGTTGCCCAGATGGCGTGCGAGGTGCCGCAGATAGTGCAGCGTGAACACGGTCGGCCGGCCCGTCAGCACGATCTCGTAGCCCGCGCGGCGCCTGATTTCGATCGACAGGTCGTAGTCCGCCGCCGCCCACGCTTCGTGAAGCCCGTCGAAGCGCACGCCGACGTTGGTCGTGCGCCGTTCGCCGTGCAGCTGGTGCGCGAGCGCGGCCACCGGAAAATCCTGATACGAATAGCTGCGCTGCACCGTGTCGCGCAGCTGGTTCAGATACGCGCGAACCGTCGGGCCGGGCTCGATCGCGTCGAACAGCGGCAGCGGATCGGTCAGATCGCGTGCGGCCGCGGCGACGAGGCCCGGCGTCTCGACGAACGCCGCGGACGTGTCGCCGTAACGGGCCAGCACGCGGAACAGCGCAGCCAGCAGCACGACGAACGCGCCGAGCTTGTTGCCGGCGGCGAGCTTCTCGAGCGTGAGCGACGCGTCGCCGTCGAGCGCGTACGTCAGTTCCGGCGCGGGGCCGAGCGGCAGCGCGTAGGCTTGCCACGCCTGCTGCAGCCGGAAGTCCTCGGCGCTGCGGCCGAGCGCGTCGCGCCAGAACGCCGCGTGTTCCCGGTATTGCCCGCTGGTCGACAGCGCATTGAGATTCAGTTCTGACAAAGCACGATCTCCCTGGTCCCGTACAGGATTTCCGACGCGATGCCCTTGGCCTTGCAGTGCGCGACGAACTGCGTGGACTGGACGTGGCTGGGCGAGTTTTCGTCGAAGGTGTTGTCGAGCAGATGGTTCAGCCACGGCTCCTGACCCATCGCATAGACGTACGCCGCGTTGAACGCGAAGTCGTCCACCAGTGCGGCGGCCTCGCCGAACTGGCAGCCGCGCGCGCGGCGCGACTGGTCGATGTCGCGCGGCAGCGCGTGCGGAAACAGCGGGCCGTAGACCCACGACGGCGGCGCGCCTTCGGTCTCCATCCCGACGAACAGCGTGTCGGGCTTGCCGACCAGCCGGAACACGTGCTCGTAGAGGCGCGGATCGAGGTTGCACGAATCGGCGATGCACAGCGCCGAGCGCGAGCCGAAGCGGATCATGAAGCTCTGCTTGCTCTGGATCGCGAGGTCGTTGTGTTCGCCGAGGAACGGAATGGCCGTGATGGCGCCGCCGGGCAGCGGGATCTCCTGCGGGTCGCGGACTTCGAGCACGTCGGCGAAGCCGAGCTTGCGCAACGCCAGTTGCAGCGACGGATCCTGCGGAAAGCCGTCGAGGTTCCTGCCGACCACCACGGTCTTGATCTTGTGGCGAAGCTGCAGCAGCGTTTCGAGCACGATGTGGTCGTGATGGCTGTGCGTGATGAGCACGTAGTCGATCTGGTCCGGCAGGTCCGCGAACGTATAGCGCGGCAGCGCGGTGTCGTAGCCGTAGCTGATCGCCGGGTCGATCAGGATGCTCACGCCGCGGCTCTGGATCAGCAGGCACGCATGGCCGTAGTAGCGGATCCGGACGTCGTCGCCGTCGAACGAGCGGTCCGGCTTCGGCGCCGGCGCCTCCTCGACGAAGAACGAGCGGAACAGCGGCTCGTCGCGTTCCTCCACGCGCATCAGGTCGACGATCTTCGCGTAGCTGGCGGGCGTCTCGCGCATGCGGAACAGCGCGTCGAGCGCGGGCTCGTCGAACGCCATGTCGCGGAACAGCGTGCGCTCGTCGCCGAGCCGCGGCGTGCTGAGGATGAACGGCCGCGGCGTGTGTTCCTCGATCGCCGACAGCGCGATGCTCTGCGCATCGCGCGCATAGAACGGGCTCGCGTACAGCAGGCTTTCGAAGATCCGGAACGACGGGTTGTGATTCAGGTCGTAATAGATCTCGACGTAACCCTTCAACACCTCGGGAAGCGCGCGATAGAGCGGGTCCGAGGCCATTCCCTTCGCCTGGTCCAGCAGCAGCGCGGAGAACGCCTTGTAGGCCTTCGCCAGCTCCAGCTGCCGGGTCGCGCGGCGCTCGGTCCGCTCGATCAGCGCGCGGATCTCGTCGACGCGCTTGCCGTCCAGATCGAGGAACGGGCCGCCGCGCATCGCGGGGTCCCTGCACGCGGCCGCATGCATCAGCGGCGATGCGGCGTACGACTTCAGCAGCGGCAGGAACCGCTCGGCCACGTTGAGCGCGGCGGTCAGCGGCGGCAGCGTGTGGAACCACGCGTACCAGCTGTTGATCAACGGTTCGAACTGGATGTTCTGTCGCAGGTAGACCTGCGTGTTGGACGAAATGGTCAACGAAGGCTCCTTAGAATGCGCTCAGTTCGACGCTGGGCTGGCGCGCGTCGGCCTGCAGCGCGCGCTGTCCGAGCGTCAGGTTGCGGATGCGGACGCCCGGATCGGCCAGCACTTCGCCGACCACGGACGTCAGTTCGTCCGCAAGGCCGCGCACCAGCGCGTCGCTGAAGCGGCCGGCGTGATAGACGACGCTGATCGCGAGACCGTCCGCACGCGGCTCGGCGAGGAACCAGAAATCGGTGGCGGCTTCGCTGTCCGCGTGCTGCGGATCGTGATCCGGCAGCTCGGCGAGGCGCACCGGCCCCGCATAGCGATCGATCGCGCCGTCACGCTGGTTCTGCAGCGTCAGGCCGATGTCGAACAGCGGATTGCGTCCGGCGACGCGCTCGATGTGCAGCTCGTCGAGCAGGCGGTCGAGCGGATACAGCGGATGCGAGAACGCTTCGAGCGTGGTGTCGCGCACGCGGGTCAGCAGCGTGTCGAAGCGGTCGTCGCCGGCGACCCGATCGCGCAGCGCCAGCACGTTCAGGTACGGGCCGACCTGCGACTCGAGTTCGGGCAGCTCGCGTCCCGCGACCGGCGTACCGACGACGATGTCCTCCTGGCCGGAACGGCGGTAGAACAGCGCCTTGATGGCCGCCAGCAGCGCGATGAACAACGTCGCGCCGTGGCGCTTACCGAGCGCGTCGAGCGCCGCCGTCTCGGCGGCCGGCAGCGCGAAGCGCCAGGTTTTCCAGCTCGGCGCGGCCGGCTGCGCGACGTCGCCGGGCAGCGCCAGCGCGCGCAGGCCGGCCAGCTTGTTCAGCCAGTAGTCCTTCATGCGCGCGCCGTCCGGGCCGGCGAGCAGCCGGTTCAGCCAGCCGGCGTAATCCTTGTACTGGATCTGCAGCGGCGGCAGCGGGTTGTCGCGACGCTGCACGAATGCGTCGTAGAGCCTCGACAGATCGTCGAGCAGCACCTCCGTCGACCAGCCGTCGGTGACGATGTGATGCATCGTGCAGATGCACACGTGCCGCACTTCGGAGAGCCTGAGCAGCTTGACGCGGAACAGCGGGCCGGTGGCGAGATCCATCGGCGCGAGCCGCTCGCTCGCGTGGATCGACATCGCGCGCGCATCGCGGTCGGCCGCGTCCTGCAGATCCACGACCTCGACCGCGAACGGGGCTTCGTCGGGCGGCAGCACCTGTTGCACCGGCTGGGTGCCGGCCAGCACGAAGCGCGTGCGCAGGATCTCGTGACGCTCGCTCAACGCGCGGAACGCCCGCACGAGCGCGTCCACGTCGAGCACGCCTTCCAGCAGCAGCGACGTGGGCAGCGGCCCGCCGGCCTGACCGGCATTGAGGCGATCCTGGACCCAGAGCCGCGTCTGGGCCGGCGACAGTTCGTAGTGGGCCTGCGGCGGCAGCGGCGTCACCGGCGCGTAGTCGATCGGCTGCGTCGCGGCGATGCGCTTCGCGAGGCTCGCGATGGTGGGGTGCTCGAACAGGCTGCGCATCTCCAGCTTCGCGTGCAGATCGCGACGGATGCGCGCGACGACCTTGGTCGCCAGCAGCGAGTTACCGCCCAGCTCGAAGAAATTGGCGGTCGTGCCGATCCGTGCGTTGCCGAGCACCTCCTGCCAGATCGCCGCAAGCTGTGCTTCGAGCGCGTTGCCCGGCGCGACGTGAGCCACGCCGTCGGCCGGCTCGGGCAGGTGGGCGCGGTCGAGCTTGCCGTTGGGCAGCTGCGCGAACGCGGGCACGACGACGAACGCGGACGGCACCATGTATTCGGGCAGGCGCTGCCGCAGGTGCGTACGCACGGCGTCGATCACGTCGGCCTCGCGATGCGGCGAGCACAGCCACGCGACGAGTCGCGCGCCTTCGTCCACGCCGCGCAGCGCCACGACCGCGGCGTCGACCTGCGGGTGCGACGTCAGCACGGCCTCGATTTCGCCGGGCTCGATGCGCAGGCCGCGCAGCTTGATCTGATGATCGATGCGGCCGAGGAAGTCGATGTTGCCGTCGGCGCGGTAGCGCGCGAGGTCGCCGGTGCGGTAGAGGCGCGCGTGCGGGTCGTCTGAGAACGGGTCGGCGATGAACTTCTCGGCGCTCAGATTCGGCTCGTTGTAATAGCCACGGCCCACCGGCGTACCGCCGATCAGGAGCTCGCCGGGCACGCCGATCGGCGTCGGCTGCAGCTGTGCATCCACGATGTAGATGCGCGTGTTCGCGATCGGCCGGCCGATCGGCACGATGCGCTGCGGGTCGTCGCGCCGGCATTCCCACGCGGTCACGTCGACGGCGGCCTCGGTGGGGCCGTACAAGTTGTACAGCTTGACATCCAGACGCTCGAAGCAACGCTGTTGCAGGTCGTGGGGTAACGCCTCGCCGCTGCACACGATGCGGCGCAGCGAAGTGCAGTGCGCAGCGAGTTGCGGATGATCGAGGAACGCGCGCAGCATCGACGGCACGAAATGCAGCGTCGTGATCCGCTCGCGGTCGATCAGCTCGACGAGATAGTCGGTCTCACGCTGCCCGCCCGGGCGCGCGAACACGAGGCGCGCGCCGGTGACGAGCGGCCAGAAGAACTCCCACACCGACACGTCGAAGCTGAACGGGGTTTTCTGCAGTACGGCATCGTCGGCGTCGAGCGCGTACGCGTGCTGCATCCACAGAATGCGGTTGACGATCGCGCGATGGGTATTGAGCGCGCCCTTCGGCCGGCCGGTCGAACCGGACGTGTAGATCATATACGCGAGGTTGTCGTTGCTCAGGTCCAGCGCCGGGTTGGACGTGAGCGCGGCATCGAACTCGGAGGTATCGCGATCGACGACGATCGTGCGTGCGCCGGTATCGGGCAGCGCGGCGAGCAGATGCTGTTGCGTGAGCAGCCAGCGCAGCTGCGCGTGATCGATCATGAAGCGTACGCGCTCGGCCGGATAGTCGGGGTCGACCGGCACGTATGCGCCACCGGCCTTCAGGATCGCAAGCAGCGCGACGATCATGTCGAGCGAACGTTCCATCGCGACGCCCACGAGCGTATCGGGCGCGACGCCGAGCGCGATGAGCCGGTGCGCGAGGCGGTTGGCGCGCGCGTTGAGTTCGGCGTAGGTGAGGGCCGCACCGTCGTACACGGCGGCGACGGCATCGGGCGTGCGCTCGACCTGTTGCTCGAACAGCCGATGCAGCGGTTGCGCGGCCGCGTCGCCGAAGTCGGCGTCGGTGCGGTTCCATTCGACGGTCACCAGATTGCGCTCGGCGTCGCTCGTCAGCGGCAGCCGCGCAACCGCGGCCGACGCGTCGGCGGCCACAGCCGTCAGCAGCGTCTCGTAGATGCCGAGGAATCGCTGGGCCGTGCGCTCGTCGAACAGATCGGTGTTGTAGTCGCAATCGATCAGGAGCTCGTCGCCGGCGTCGAGCACGTTGACGTTCAGATCGAACGCGGTATAGCGGATCAGCGGCGCGACCAGGCCGACCGTCAGGCCCGGCAGTTCAGGCAGCGCCGACACGGGCTCCAGGTTGAATACCGCCGACACCAGCGGCGCGGCGTTCAGATCCCGCTGCGCGCCGATTTCGCGGACGAGTTCGGCGAACGGATAATCCTGGTGCTCGAGCGCATCGAGCAGGTTCTGGCGGGTGGCAGCCAGGAAGCTGGCGACCGACGCGCCGTCCGGCAGCGTCGAGCGCAGCGGCAGCAGATGCGTGCAGTAGCCGGCCACGCGCTCGCTGCCGGCCACCGAGCGGCCGGTCACCGGGATGCCCGTGACGATGTCCTGCTGACCGGCGACGCGGTGCAGGAACAGATTGAAGCCCGCGAGCAACACCATATAGAGCGTGCAGCCGTTCTGGCGCGCGACGGTGCGCAGCGCCGCGGCCGCCGCGGCGTCGAGGTGCAGCGACACGCGCGCGCCGTGAAACGTCTTCACGGCCGGCCGCGGATAGTCCGCGGGAAGGCTCAACGGCTCGACCGCGCGCGCGCATTGCGCGAGCCAGTAGTCGCGATTCGCCTTCGCTTCCGGGCTGTGACGCTGGGCGTCGAGCGTCTTCAGGTACTCGCGAAACTGCAGCGGCGCCGCGTCCGGCGCGGCCCCGGCATACGCGCGCGCCAGATCCTCGAGCAGCACGCCGAACGTCGAGCCGTCGCAGACGATGTGATGGGCCGTCATCACCAGCAGGTGATGGTCGTGGTCCATGCGCACCAGCGCGGCGCGAAAGAGCGGGCCGTTCACCAGGTCGAACGGCTGGCGGCTTTCCTGCTGGCGCCACGCGTCCTGATCGCGGTCGATCAGCGGCAGCGCCAGCGTCAGCGACGGATGCACGATCTGGCCCGAGCCGTCCGGCAGGATCGTGGTGCGCAGCGCCTCGTGCCGATCGACGAGGCTCTGGACGGCCGCGCGCATCGCGGCCTCGTCGAGGCGGCCCTTCAGTTCGAGCGTCGTGTTGACGTTGTACGCGAGCGAGCCCTCGGGATCGATCTCCGACAGCACCCACAGCTGGCGCTGCGCCTCGCTGAGCGCCGCGACCGTGCCGTGCTTCGAGTGCGGCCGGATGAAGCCGCCGCGCCGCAGGTCGGCCACGCTGTCCTTCACCGCGCCGATGAACCGCTCGATGTCGGCATCCGTATGCGCGGTCGACAGGAAGCAGGTGCGCCATTCCCAGATGTAGATGCCCTTTTCGAGCATGTGATAGAAGAACAGGTCGAGGTTCTCGGTGAATTCGAAGCGGAACATCGAGCCGAACCAGGTGACCTTGATCGGCGCCTCGGCTTCGACGAAGAAGGCGTTGAGCGTGTCGGCGATCTGCGCGGTCCGTTCGTTGAGCGCGGCCTGCAGCGCCGGGCCTTCCTGTTCGATCTTTTCCAGCACGGCCAGTGCGGCCGCCATCGCGAGCGGGTACTGGCAGAAGGTGCCGCCGAACGCGGTGCGGTCCGCGGCGGGGAACGAATGGTCGCCGTAGGTCCACATGCCGCCGTCGATCGCATCCATGAAGCGGGTGGAACCCGCGATGACGCCCAGCGGCAGGCCGCCGCCGATGATCTTGCCGTACGTCGCGAGGTCGGCCTTGATGCCGAACATCGCTTGCGAGCCGCCCGGATGAACGCGGAAGCCGGTGATCATTTCGTCGACGATCAGCGCGACGCCGGCTTCCTCGGTGATGCGGCGCAATTCCTTGAGGAACGCGACCGGCTGCAGCGACGGGTTGCGGCTCTGCACCGGCTCCACCATCACGGCGGCGAGCGTCGGCGCGAGGTTGCGAATGGCATCGAGCGCGGCGTCGCTGCCGTAGTCGAGCACGATCATGTTCTCGATCGAACCGAACGGCACGCCGGGCGCGATGGTTTCCGTCGCGCCTTCCGCGTTCGCCGCGGCGAGCGTGCCGTCGGCGTGGCCGTGATACGAGTGCGTGAACATCACGATCTTGTCGCGCCCGGTCACGGCGCGCGCGAGCCGCATGGCGGTCATGACGGCCTCGGTGCCGGTGTTCGAGAACGCGACGCGATCGAGGCCGGTGACGCGCGCGAAGCGCGCGGCGACTTCGCCGACGAGGCTCGAGCGAGCGCCCAGTTCGAGCGGGCGCTGCCATTCGCGCGTGACCTGCTGCTGGATGAACTCGGGCGAATGGCCGAACAGATGCACGCCGAAGCCCATCGTGAAGTCGATGTACTCGTTGCCGTCGATGTCCCACAGCCGCGAACCGGCCGCGCGATCGCCGACGATCGGATACAGCATCTCCTTGGTCGAAAAGCGGAAGCCGACCGTCGCGCGGCTGTCGGCCAGCACCGGGCGCGACGCCTGCACCGATTCCTTCGATTTGCGGGTGCGCGACGTGTAGCGCACGATCAGCGCTTCGAGATGCTCCTGCTGCGCCGCGGACAGGCCGCGCGCGCGCTGTTCGACCGGGCTGCCCCACGGCATCATCGGCTTGGGCTTGCGGTTGTCGGCCGCGGCGGGCGCGGCCGTGGTCGCGGCAGCGGGCGTCGCCGCGCGCGCGGCGGCCGGGGCCGCCATCGCGGCCTTGGCGGCGACGTTCGCGACGCTGGCGGCGTTCGTGGGACTGGCGGCGCCGCTTGCCGCGGCTTGCGGGGCCACCGCCGCGCCTGCCTGACCGTGCAGCGACGTGCGCAGCAGTTCCATCTGCTGGCTCATCAGCTGGGACAGCAACTGGTTCTGCTCGCGCAGCACGCGCTCGACCGTGGAGCCGCCTTCGGCCGCGACCCATTGCGCCGGGGCCGCTGCGACCGGCGCGCGCGCCGGCGCGGACGGTGCGAGCGCGACCGCCGCGGCGGCAGCAGCCGGCTCGGCCGCAGCCACGGCTACCGGCTCGGCCGGCGCGGCGACCGCCGGCAGGTTGTCCGCGACATACTCGGCGAGCGCCTCCATCGTCGCGAGGTCCTCGAAGAAGCGGCGCATTGCGAGCTTCACGCCGTACTGCTTTTCGATGTGGCGGATCGCCTCGATCAGGATGATCGAGTCGGCGCCCATCTCGAGGAACGGCACATCGATGTTGATGGTGGCCGGATCGGCCTGGATCAGCTCGCCGATCTTGCCGCGAAGCCAGTCGAGAACCTCGCCGCTACGATCGGGCGCCGGCGTGGCGGCGACGGGAGATGCACTTGTCTGTGTCATGGACGTTTCCGTTTTCTGGAACCAGGTACGGCTGCGTTGGAAGGGGTAGGACGGCAAGGCGACGCGCGCGGGCGCCGGTGTTTCGGTTGCGGCCCAGTCGATGTCGACGCCGCGCGCATACAGGCCCGCCAGGGTTTCGACCAGCGCCTGCTGCTCGGCCTGCGGCCGCTGCAGCGCAACGAAGTGGATTCCGGCGTCCGGTGCGCAGCACGCGCGGGCCAGGTTGACGAGCACCGGCTTGGGGCCGATTTCGACCAGCACGTTGAAGCCGGCTTCGGCGAGACGCTCGACGCTGCTCGCGAACTGCACCGGCTCGCGGCAGTGACGACGCCAGTACGTGTCGTCGGGCGCGTCGTCCATCACGGCGCCGGTGAGATTCGAATAGAACGGGATCGCCGGACGCGCGGCGCGCACGCCTTTCGCCGCGGCCTGGAAGCTGTCGAGCATCGGCTCGACCAGCGGCGAGTGGAACGCGTGCGACGTGTTGAGCAGCACGGAGCGGATGTCCTGCGCGGCGAACGCGTCGACGAGCATCGCGATGCGCTCGCGCCGGCCCGAGATCACGGTGCTCGCCGGACCGTTGACGGCGGCCACCGCGACCTCCTGCGGCCACGCGGCGATCGCGCGCTCGACCGTGCCGAGGTCGGCGAAGATGGCCGCCATCTCGCCATCGCGCGGCAACGCCTGCATCAGGCGTCCGCGCTCGGCGATCAGGCGCAGCCCGTCCTCCGGCGAGAAGACGCCGGCCGCGCAGGCCGCCGCGTACTCGCCGACGCTGTGGCCCATCACGGCGTCGGGCACCACGCCGAACGACCTGAGCAGCGTGGTGAGCGCGAACTGCAGCGAGAACAGGGCCGGCTGGCTGTAGCCGGTCTGGTGGATGTCGTCGCCGGGGGCGGACAGCACGTCGAGCAACGGCTTGTCGAGCAGCGGATCGGCCACCGCGCGGCAGCGGTCGATCGCGTCGCGGAACACCGGATACGCGTCGTACAGACGGCGGCCCATGCTCGCATATTGCGAGCCCTGGCCGGTGAACAGGAACGCCGTCTTCACGCGGGCCGCGCGCGGCGCGGCGGCGAACGGCTCCTGTTCGTGGAACGCACGCAGCTTGTCGATCGCGTCGTCGATCGACGTCACCGGCAGCGCGAGCCGGTGCGCGAAGTGCGAGCGGCCGGTCGCGGCCGAAAACGCCACGGCCGCGATGTCGAGGCCGCGCTCGGCTTCGAGCCGGCTCCGATAGCGCCCGGCGAGTTCGCGCAAGGCCGCGGGCGTCTTCGCCGACAGCACCAGCGGATGCACCTTGTGCTTCGACGGCGTCGCCGCGCGCGCCGGCGCGGGCGCCTCTTCCAGCACGAGATGCGCATTGGTGCCGCTCGCGCCGAACGCGCTGACGCCGGCCCGGCGAGGCCGCTCGCCGCGCGGCCACGCGCTCGCCTCGGCGCAGATCTCGAGCGGCAAAGCGTCCCACTGCACCAGCGGGCTCGGCTGGCGGAAATGCAGATGGGCGGGAAGGCGTTCGTGGTGCAGCGCCAGCACGACCTTGATGACCCCCGCGATGCCGGCGGCGGATTCGGCATGGCCGATGTTGGTCTTCACCGAACCGACGCGCAGGCGCGGGCGGCCGTCGCGGCCTTCCCCGAACACCGTCGCCAGCGCGTTCAGCTCGACGGGGTCGCCCAGCGGCGTGCCGGTGCCGTGCGCTTCCACGTAGTCGATCGACGCGGCGGGAAGGGCGCCGAGCGCCTGGCGGATCACGGCTTCCTGCGCGCGGCCGTTCGGCGCGGTGAAGCCGCTCGATGCGCCGTCGTGATTCACCGCCGATCCGCGCAGCACGGCCAGCACGCGGTCGCCCGCGGCGAGCGCATCGGACAGGCGCTTGAGCACCAGCGCGCCGCAGCCTTCGCTGCGCACGAAGCCGTCGGCTGCCGCATCGAAGGTCTTGCAGCGGCCGTCCGGCGCGAGCGCCCGCGTGCGCGACACGGCGATGGAATTGTCCGGCGACAGGATCAGGTTCACGCCGCCCGCGATCGCGAGATCGCATTCGCCGCTGCGCAGATTCTGGCTGGCCGTATGGATCGCGCTGAGCGACGACGAGCACGCCGTGTCGATCGCCATGCTCGGCCCTTGCAGGCCGAGGCCGTACGAGATGCGGCCGGCGGCCGTGTTCAGCGGATTGCCGGTGAAGAAATAGCCGTCGATGCCGCCGTGGCGCAGCTGCAGGTTCGCGTAATCGTTGGTGGTGATGCCGACGAACACGCCGGTGCGGCTGCCCTTCAGGCCGTCGACCGGAATGCCGGCATGCTCGAGCGCTTCGTGACTGACTTCGAGCAGCAAGCGCTGCTGCGGGTCCATCGCAGCCGCTTCGCGCGGCGTGATGCGGAAGAAGGCCGGATCGAACTGGTCGACGCCGTCGAGAAAGCCGCCGAAGCGGCAATACATGCGCCCCGGCGCTTCGGGATCGCGATCGTAGTACGCATCGACATCCCAGCGCTCGCGCGGCACCTCGGAGATCGCGTCCACGCCGTCGTTCAGCAGCCGCCAATAGGCGTCGAGATCGTGCGCCGCGCCCGGGAAGCGGCAACTCATGCCGACGATCGCGATCGGCTCCGGCGTGCCGGCCTCGCGGGCCGTGGCCGTCGGCGCGGCCGGTTGCGGGGCTGCAGGCTGCGTCGGTTCAGCGAGCGCGTCCGGCGTCACGCCGGGCGCTTGCTCCGTCAGGAAATCCGCCAGCGCGTTGATGGTCGGATGATCGAACAACAGCGCGACCGACAGCTTGACGCCCAGCGCGTTCTCGAGCTGCGTGCGCACGTCGAGCGCCATGAGCGAATCCATGCCCATCTCGAAGAAGCCGAGGTCGCGGTCCAGCGTCCCCGCGCCGTAGCCGAGCACGTCGGCCACCGCCTGCTCGATGCTGTCCGCGACCTGCCGCCTGCGCTCGCGCGGCGATACGTCGCCCGACGCCGGCAGCGCAGCTGCGCCCGTGGCACCCGACGGGCTCGACGGGCTCGCGCTGGTCCGCACGCGATCGAGGAACGGCCGCGGCCCACGCGCCTCGTACGAGCCCTGGAACCGTTCGAGGTCGATGTCGACGATCGCCGCCTGCGGCACGGCGGCCACGCGATCGAGCATGTGGAGCGCGCGGTCGGCCGCCAGCGAACGGATGCCGACCCGCCGCAGCAGCGCTTCCGCATCGGGGAACGTCATGCCGCCTTGCGCCCACGGCCCCCAGTTCACGGAGAGGGCCGGCAAGCCGAGGCCGCGGCGATGATGCGCGAGTGCGTCGAGGAACCGGTTGGCGGCACTGTAGTGCGCCTGCTCCCGCGAGCCCCAGGCGGATGCGATCGACGAGAACATGACGAAGAAATCGAGCGGGAAAGCCTCGCTGTGCCGATGCAGCAGCCACGCGCCGGCGACCTTCGGCTGCAGGACCGCGTCGAGTTCGTCGCGCCCGACCTGCAGGATCGGCTTGTAGCCGACGACGCCGGCCGCATGCACGATGCCCCGCAGCGGCACGCGGTCGCGCCGCAGTTCGGCGAAGAAGGCGTCGACCGCCGCCGGGTCGGCGATGTCGAGGCGCTCGCAGCGCACCGCCACGTCGCGCTCGCGCAGCTCGGCGAGCGCCTGCCGGCTCGCGTCGCTCGCCGCGCCTTGGCGGCCGGCCAGGATCAGCGTGCGCGCGCCGCGCGCCGCGAGCCACCGGGCCGTGTGCAGGCCGAGCGCGCCGAACCCGCCGGTGATCAGGTAGGTCGCGTCCGGCTCGACCCGCAGCGCGTCCGTTTCGGCCGGCACGAGCGGGCTCAGGCGCGCCACCAGGCGCGCGCCGTGCCGCAATGCGACCTGATCCTCGCGGCTCTCGACGAGCAGTTCGTCCAGCAGCGCGTCCGGTTCGTCGTCCGGCGCGGCCGGGTCGAGGTCGATCGCGGTGCCGAACCAGTCCGGCTGCTCGATCATCGCGCCGCGCGCGAGGCCCATCAGCGCGGCCTGGGCAACGCCCGTCACGCGCGGGGCGTCGCCCGCTTCCACGGCGTCGCGCGTGACCACCCGGATGCGCGGCCGCAGCGAAGCCGTCCAGTCGCGCTCGCCGCCGATCAGCGCATGCACGAGATGCAGCAACGCGGCGGACATGCGCGTCGCGCCGGGGGCTTCGTCCAGCCCCCATAGAAACACGATGTGCCGGGCGGGAACGGCGGCTTCATCCAGCAGGCGCACGAAATCGTCGGGGCGCTCCGGCGCGACCTGCCAGCCTGCCGCCGCGTTGCCGCCATAGTCGACGCCCGCGCGCACCAGCGCGCACGACGCGCCGCGCGCGCGCAGCAGCGCCGCCAGCCGCTCGCCCACGCCGGTTTCGTCCGCGAAGATCAGCCACGACGATCCGGGCAGGGCCGCGCGCGCAGTCGGTGCCGCGACGTGCTGCTCCCATGTGACGTGATAGAGCGACGGCGCGGCCGGGGCGACGGCTTCGTCGGCGGCGGGCGCGAACGCGGTGCGGACCAGCTCCGGAAACGCGTTCAGCACGTCGTCCGGGTACTTGCCGGACGCCTTCAGGTGCCGCACCGCCGCGTCGATGCTGCCGGCGTCCATGCCGACGACCGGCGACTGAATTTTCTCGAGGCTGAAGCGCTGCCGCTCGAACGGGTAGTTCGGCAGCATCGTGGCAGGCTGCGCAGCGACGGGGAACAGCGCCTGCCAGTCGAACTGCCCGCCGCGCACGTACAGCGCCGCGATTGCGCGCTCCAGCGCATCGCCCGCGCAGGGCGGCGGCAGCCAGCTGTCGGCGAGCCCCTCCGGCACGGGCGGCTCGGCGGCCTGCTCGGGCGCTTCGGCGAGCTGCAACCAGTACGCGGCGTGCGTCATCTCGTCGGCGACCTCGGCGCCGAGGCAGCCGGAGATCAGCCGCACCGTCGGCCGCGCGAGCCGTACGTCGTGCAGCACCGCGCGCATGGCGGCGGCATCCGCGCGGACGGCGAGCACACGCAGCGCGTCGGCGACGCTCAGGACGCCGGCCACACAGGCCGCGACATATTCGCCGACGCCGCGCCCCGCCACGACGGCCGGGCGGATGCCCCACGCCTGCCACAGCTGCGCCCACGCGAACGCTGCCGCGAAGCGGCCCGCATCGGTATCGAGCGCCGCGAGCGGCACCGCGCATTGCGCGAACGCGTCGCGGAACAGCGGCTCGGACGCGTGAAGCGCGCGCGCGGCGTCCGGGTCCGGCGCGCCGAACGCGATGCCCACGCGCAACGCCTTGCCGGTGCGCGACGCGCCGGCCGACGGCACGCGCACGCCGGCCACATAGGCCGCGCGATACGGATGGTGGCTTCGTCCGGTGGCGGCGGCGCGGCACACGGCGGCAAGCTCTTGCGGCGGCGCGTCGCGGAGCGCGCGCTCGTAGCGTTGCGCGAGCGCCGTGAGCGCCGCTTCGGAGCGGGCCGACAGCAGCAACAGCGCGCGCTGCGCCGCAGGCGACGGCGCGGCCGGCGGCTCCTCGACGACGGCGTGCGCGTTGGTGCCGCTGAATCCGAATGCGCTCACGCCGGCGACACGCCGGCGCTCCCCGCGCGGCCAGTCGAGCGGCTCGGCCGCGACGCGGACCGGAATCTCCTGCCACGGCGTATGCGGATTGGGTTGCCGGAAGTGCAGGTGCGCAGGAATCCGGCCGTGCTGGAACGACAGCAGCACCTTGATCAGCCCGGCCATGCCGGACGCCGATTCCAGATGCCCGATATTGGTCTTGACCGAACCGATCACGAGCGGCTCGTGCGCCGCACGCCCGGCGCCGTAGACGCGGGCCAGCGCGTCGACCTCGATCGGGTCGCCCAGCGACGTGCCGGTGCCGTGCGCTTCGACATAGCCGACCTCGGCCGGCGCGACACCGGCCTGGCTCAGCGCGCGGCGGATCACGCGTTCCTGCGAATCGCGGCTCGGCACGGTGAGGCCGCCGCCCGCGCCGCCCTGGTCGACCGCCGTGCCGCGCACGACGCCGAGCACGCGGTCGCCGTCGGCGAGCGCGTCGGCGAGGCGCTTGAGCACCACCATCCCGCAGCCTTCGCCGCGCACGTAGCCGTCCGCCGCCGCATCGAAGGTCTTGCAGCGGCCGTCCGGCGACAGCATCCGGGCTTGCGAGAAGCTGACCATCACCTCGGGCGACAGCATCAGGTTGACGCCGCCCGCCAGCGCCATGTCGGTTTCGCGCGCGCGCAGGCTTTCGCACGCGAGGTGCAGGCAGACGAGCGACGACGAGCACGCGGTGTCGATCGCCATGCTCGGCCCGGTGAGGCCCAGCACGAACGACAGCCGGCCGGCGGCCATGTTCAGCGCGCTGCCCGTGCCGGCGTAGCTGCTCGACGGCATCGCCGCGTTCGACACCTGGATCGCATGATCGAAGCAGGTGATGCCGACGTACACGCCGGTGGCCGATTGCCGGAAGCGCTCGGGCGGCAGATGCGCATTCTCGAGCGCTTCCCACGCGACTTCGAGCAGCAGCCGTTGCTGCGGATCGAGGTAGGTCGCTTCGCGCGGCGCGATCCCGAAGAACGCGGCGTCGAATTCGTCGACGCGCTCGAGAAAGGCCCCGTGCCGCGTTGCCATCTTGCCCGGCGTGGCCGGATCGGGGTGGTAATAGCGCTCGATGTCCCAGCGTTCGCCCGGCACCTCGGTGACGGCATCGCGCGCGCCGTCGAGCAATCGCCAGAACGCGTCCGGCGTGTCGCTGCTGCCGGGAAAGCGGCACGCCATGCCGATCACGGCGATCGGCTCGTTGCGGTCCGATCTCAGCGCCGCGATTTCCGCGCGCCGCAGGCGGAGTTCGTCGAGCGCGGCTTTGAGTGCTTGCGTGGCCTTGGCGTTCATTGGGCGCCGATCTCCTGGGCGATCAGTTCGGAAAGTTCGTCCTCGTCGAGCTCGTCGAGGTCGTCCGAGGCGGCGTCGCCGGCCGCCTCGGGAAGCGACGACGACAGCTCGTCGAGAATGAAGCGGGCGAGCGTCTGCAGGTTCGGATAGGAAAAGAACAGCGTCGCGCGCAACGGCTTGCCGAACGTCTTGGCGAGGCGGTCCGTCAGTTCGAGCGCGACCAGCGAATCCAGGCCGAGATCGAGCAGCGACTGCTCGGGCGCGATGGCGTCGGGGCCGGCGAGCCGCAGCGTCTCGGCCAGCATCTGCGCGAGCGTGTCGGTGACGAGCGCGAGCCGCTCGCGCGGCGCGCACGCCTGCAGCTCGCGCACCAGCGGCGTCTCCTGCTGCGCGGGCCGGGCGGCCGGTTGCGCCAGCTCGCTGAAGAGCGCCGACCCGGCGGCCGGCGCATCGACCCGGAACAGCGTTGGCCAGTCGATGTGCGCCACGCCGGACTGCGCAACGCCCGCGGCCATCAGCCGTTCCAGCGTCGCGACCGCGAGGTCCGGCGACAGCGTGCCGACGCCGAGCGCAGCCAGCTGTTCGTGCGCGCGCCGGCCGTAGTCGCTGGCCGCATGGCCGATGTCGGCCCACGGCCCCCAATTGACGCTGAGCGCCGGTTTCCCGTGCGCGCGCCGGTGCTGCGCCAGCGCGTCGAGGAAGCTGTTGGCCGCCGCGTAGTTGCCCTGGCCCGGCATGGTGAGCAGCGCGGCCATCGACGAGAACAGCACGAAATGGTCGAGCGGCAAGTCGGCCGTCAGCTCGTGCAGATACCACGCGCCGTCGGCCTTGCCGCTGCCGGCGCGGTGGAAGAAGTCGTCGTCCTGGCGCGTCAGCAGCGCATCGTCGAGCGCACCGGCGAGGTGGAACACGCCCTTGAGCGGCGGCATCGCGTGCGCGATTTCGGCGAGCGCTTGCACGACGTCGTCGCGATTCGCGAGATCGGCACGGATGAAGCGCGCGCCGAGCGTGCGCAGCATCTGCTCCGCTTCGGCCGACGGCGCGCTGCGGCCGAGCAGCACGACCTGACCGGCGCCGTTGTCGGCGAGCCACGACGCGAGCCGCAGGCCGAGCCCGCCGAGGCCGCCCGTCACCAGATAGGTCGCGTCGCGGTGGAACTGGACCGGCCGGTGGCTGACGAATTCGCGATTGTCGCGGGCGATGCGCGCGACGTGGCGCTGGCCGCGGCGAAACGCGATCATGTCTTCGCGGCCGGCGGCCCGGATCGCCTGCACGACATCGGCCGCCGACGGCTGCTCGGGATCGAGATCGACGAGCCCGCCCCACAGCGCCGCATGCTCGACCGCGATCGCCCGGCCCAGCCCCCACAGCGGCGCCTGCGCGAGCGCGGTCGCTTCGCCGTCCAGCACGTTCATCGCGCCGGACGTCACCAGCCACAGGCGCGGCTGCGGGCCGGCCGCCGCGCCCGACGCCAGCGCTCTGACCAGTTGCAGCACGCTCGCACTGGCACGCCGTCGCGCCGCGATGTCGGCGGGGGCGAGATCGAGGCTCCACAGATGAATCACGCCCTTGAGCGGACGGTCGAGCGCGGGCAGCGCCGGCGTCGCGTCGTCGAACTGCAGCGTGCAGGTATCGCCGGCGCTTTCGAGCAGGCTGGCCAGTTGCGCGCCGACGCCGCCGCGATCCGCGAATATCAGCCACTCGCCGGCGGGCGACGCGCCGAGGGGCGCGTCGGCGCTCGACGGTCTCCAGACGCGCTGATAAAGCAGCCCGGACAGGTCGTGACGCTCGGCGCCGCGCGCCGAGCGCACTTGCTGCAAGCGCAGCGCGTCGATCTCGATCAGCAGCCGTCCGGCGAGGTCGTGGATGCGGATATCGCCTTCGAGTACGCGCTGCCCGTCCGGCTTGCGCAGCGTCGCGTGGCTCCACGCATCGGTCGACGACGGCGGCTGGTGGACCCGCACCGCGCCGATCGAGCTGGGCAGGTACAGGTCGCCGGCCTCCAGCGCAGCCGGATCGACGGCGGCGGCGAGCACGCGGCTGCACGCGTCGAGAAAGGCCGGATGCACGTGGTACTGCGACGACGCCGGCGCGTCGCCAGGCAGGCTGATGCGGCCGAGCGCTTCGCCGGCCGTGCGCCAGATTTGCTGGATCGCGTTGAACGCGCCGTCGATCTGCACGCCGTGCTGGCCGATCTCGCCGTTGAAGTCGGCGCCCGACGTCGTCTCGGTGCAGCGGGCCTGCACCGCGGCGGCATCGAACTTCGTCGGCGCGACGCGGCGCGTCGGCACGCACATCTCGCGCAGCCGGCGCAGGTGCGGCAGATTGCCGAGGATCGCTTCGACCGGCGGCCCGAAATCGAGCAGGCACGCCACCTCGTCCACGCCGATCGATTCGAGTTCCCGCACGAGTTCGACGCAGGTATCGGGGGTGCCGATGAGCCCGCGCGATTGCGCGAAGCGTTCGTAGAGAAACTCGACGAACTCGTCCAGCTCGCGCGCGCCCATCGCGCGCACGTCCACCGACTGGCCGCGGCTCTGCGCCAGCCCGTTCAGCAGGCCGATATTGCTGCGGATGTAGTTGCAGAACGGCGCGCGCGCCTGCTCGCGCACGCGCGCCGCGTCGTCGCCGACGAACGTATGCAGCATCACCGACACGGTGCCGGCAGCAGGATCGAAGCCGTGCCGCGCGCGCGCGTCGCGGTACAGCGCGATCTTCTGCGCGAGCTGGTCGCGATCCTGATCGAGCACGTGCGTCAGCAGGTTGGCGCCGACTTCGCCGGCGCGCACGAAGGTCTGCGGATTGCTGGCCGCCGTGACCGAGACCGGCAGCTCCGGCTGCACCGGCGTCGGATAGATGCGCAGCTGCACCGGCTTGCCGACGCCGTTGGTCGCCTCCAGCGGCGCGCCGCGCCACAGCTTTCGGACGGCGTCGATCGTGGTCAGCATCTCGTCGTGCCGGGTCGCGTACTTGTCCGGCGCGAACACGAAGTCGTCCGGATTCCAGCCCGACGCGAACGACACGCCGACGCGGCCGTTCGACAGGTTGTCCACCATCGACCATTCTTCCGCGATCCGGATCGGGTTGTGCAGCGCCGCTACCACGCTGCCCGCGATCAGCGTCACGCGTTGGGTGAGGGCGGCCAGCGCCGCATGCAGCACGGCCGGATTCGGGTACAGCGAGCCGAATTCGGTGAAGTGGCGCTCCGGCACCCAGACGCTGGAGAAGCCGTTCGCATCGGCGAAGCGCGCGCTCTCCATGACCAGTTGGTACTTGTTGCCGGACAGCGCCTCTTCACTGCTCGCGAAGAACATCAGGCCGAATTTCATGCGTGGCTCCGCTCGGATTCGTGTATTTCGGCACTCGCGCACATTTGCCATGCGGCGGCGCCGCTCGTGTCGTCGATCCGGTGATAGACGGCGAACGAAAACGGTCCCCAGGACCGCCGGCTCAGCACGGTCTGCACGGTGTGCGATCGATGCGCATGCAACGGTAACGGCGCGTGCAGCGCGAGATCCTTCAACGTCGTATGGCCGGCCGCGCCGATTTCCGACGTCGCGGCCAGCGCCATTTCCACATATGCGGAGTAGGGCAGCACCGGCGAACCCTTGACGCGATGACCGTCGAGAAACGTGGCGGCCGGCGCGTCGAGACGCGACTGCCAGATCCACGTGGCCGGCGCATGCGCGTGCTGCTCGAGACGACGCCCGAGCAGCGGATGGCGTGGCGCGTCGGGACCGATCCAGAAGGCGCGGCGCTCGAACGGATAGGTGGGCAGGGCGAGGCGGCGACGCGGCGCGTGTTGCGCGACGGCATCCCAGTCGAGCGACGCGCCGCGCACGTAGAGCTCGGCGAGCGTGCGCAGGATCGTGTCCCACGCGGCCGCCTGCGCGCCGATCTCGATCTCGATCGAGTTGCCGGTGTCGGCCGCCTTGGCGCCGTCGGACAGCGGCGGCACGCCGGTCAGCGATGCTGCCGCGCGATGCCCGTCGCCCGTGCTGCTGACCGCCGTCGGCGTGACGCCGAACGACATCCACAGTTGCGCGAGCGCGCACTGGAACGCAGTGAACGGCGTTGCGTCGGCTGCGTCCGCGTTCCGCTGCATCAGCGCGTCGAAGGCCGGGCTCGCGGCGCGCAGGTGGCGCATGGCATCGGCGCTGCCGCCGTCGTCGGCGGCAAAGTGGAACCTCACCGCGGGCGGCTGCTCGGCCGGCGCGCCGGCCACGACGGCATCCAGTTGCGCACGCAACCCGGCGACGCTCGACGCGACGAGCGCCGCCCGCCGCGCGAAGTGCGTGCGTCCGGTGTTCGCGGTGAACGCGACGTCCTGCACCCGCGCGTCGGGATGGGCGTCGAGATAGGCCGCATACGCTGCCGCCAGCGTCTGCAACGCTTCCGGCGTGCGCGCGGAGAGCGTCACGACGCACGATGCGCTCGCAGTCGCCTCCGCTTCCGGGCGCGCGTCCTGCGGTGCTTCCGACAGAATCACGTGCGCATTGGTGCCGCCGAAGCCGAACGAGCTCACGCCGGCCATGCGCGTGCCGTGCTCGGCCTGCCACGGCGTGACCTGCTGCGGAATGCGGAACGGCGTGCCGTCGATGGCGATCTGCGGATTGATCGACCGGAAATGGAGGTTCGGCGGAATCGCGCGATGGTGTAGCACGAGGGCCGTCTTGATCAGGCTGGCGATCCCGGCTGCGGACTCCAGATGCCCGATATTGGTCTTGACCGAACCGATCCAGCAATGCGCGTCCGGTGCGCGCGATTCACCGAGCACGGCCGCGAGCGCGTTCAACTCGATCGGGTCGCCGAGCGGCGTCCCCGTTCCGTGCGCCTCGACGAAGCCGATGTCCTGCGCTGGCACGCCCGCATCGCGCAGCGCGTCGACGATCACGGCCTGCTGCGCCGGGCCGTTGGGCGCGGTCAAGCCGTTGCTGCGCCCGTCCTGGTTCACCGCCGAGCCGCGGATCACCGCGAATACGGTGTCGCCGTTCGCGAGCGCATCGTCGAGACGCTTGAGCAGCACCATGCCCACGCCTTCGCCGCGCACGTAACCGTTGGCGGCCGCATCGAAAGCCTTGCAACGGCCGTCCGGCGACAGCATGCCGGCCTGCGTGAACGACGCGCTCAGTTGCGGCGCCAGAATCAGGTTGACGCCGCCGGCCAGCGCCGCGTCGGACTCGCCGCGCTGCAGCGTGCGGCACGCGTGATGAACCGCGACGAGCGACGACGAACACGCGGTATCGACCGCCCAGCTCGGGCCGCGCAGATCGAGCGTGTACGAGATGCGGTTAGCGGCGACGCCGAGCGCATTGCCGGTCGCGACATAAGGGCCGATATCGGCCGCTTCCTGCTGCGCCAGTCGGACGTAGTCGGCATTGCTGATGCCCACGACGACCGCGGTGCGTGCGCCGGCGAGACTGCGCGGTGCGATCCCCGCATGTTCGAGCGTCTCCCATGCGACCTCGAGCAGCAGACGCTGTTGCGGATCCATCGACTCGGCCTCGCGGGCACTGATGCCGAAGAACGCCGCGTCGAAGCGGTCGACGTCGTCCAGCAGCCCCGTGGGCGGCAGCGCGCCGGCGCGCCGGGTGGACGCGCCGATCGCGTCGCGGCCGTCGAGCAGCAGTTGCCAGAATTCGTCGGGGCCGTTCGCGCCGGGGAATCGGCATCCGATGCCGACGATCGCGATGTCCGCATGTGCACTGGACGGTGCGGCCGCGGCGCGGGCCGGCGCGACCTTGTCGGCGCCGCACAGATGGCGCGCAAGCAGCGCAATGCTCGGAAAATCGTAGACGACGGTAGGCGAAACCGGAATCCCGAGCCAGTCCTGCAACTCGCCCGACAGCATGATCGCGTCCCGCGAATCGAGGCCGTAGATGCTGAACGGCTGGTCGGGGTCGATGGCGGCCGGGTCGATTCCCGACAGATGCGCGACACGCTCGACGCACCATTGCACGAGCGCTTGCGTATCGCGCGATGGGGCCTCGGACGGTGCGTGCGCCGCCGGCAGCGGGCGGCGCCACTCGCCCGCGATCGCGAGCCCCTGACCGTCGACGAACGCCTGCCGGATGCGGCTGCGCTGGATCTTTCCGCTCGACGTGCGCAGGATCGTCGCGGGCTTCAACAGCACAGCCGCGTACAGATCGACGTCATGCTGTTCCGCGAGCGTGCGCCGGATCTCCGCAGCGACGGCTTCGGCATTCAGCGTGTTGAGCGCTTCGCGGCGCACTTCACAGGCGACGACGATCCGCTCGGTTCCGTCGACGGTGATCGAGAAGGCCGCCGATGCGTTCGGCGCCAGTGCGGCGTGCGCGCCCTCGGCGGTATGCTCGAGATCCTGCGGGTAGTGATTGCGACCCGCGACGATGATGAGGTCTTTCAGGCGGCCGGTGACGAACAGGTGCTCGCCGTCGACGAAGCCCAGATCGCCGGTGCGCAGGTAATGCGCGGCATCGCCGTCGAGCGTCGCGCGAAAGGTGCGCGCCGTCTCGTCGTCGCGCTTCCAGTAGCCCGCGCCGACGCTCGGGCCGGTCAACCAGATTTCGCCGATCCGGCCGGGCGGGCACCGCTCGCCGGTATCCGGATTGACGATCTGCACGCGATGCCCGGCCCACGGCCGCCCGCATGACACCAGCGCGTGGTGCTTGCCGTGCGCGTGCCTCGTCGCGACGCCGCGGGCGAGATCGTCGGCGTCGTAGTCCGCCACCAGCGGCGGCGAATGCGCCGGCTGCCCCGAGATGAACAAGGTCGCCTCGGCCATCCCGTAGACGGGGCGCATGGTGTGCGCGTGAAACCCGCACGCGGCGAACGCGCGCGAAAAACGCGCGACCGACTCCGCGCGCACCGGCTCGGCGCCGTTGAATGCCACCTTCCAGCTGCCGAGATCGAGCTGCGCGCGCGCGTCATCCGAGACCTTGCGTGCGCACAGGTCGTAGGCGAAGTCGGGCGCGGCGCAATGCGTGGCGCGATACTTCGTGATCGCCTGAAGCCAGCGGACGGGCCGCTGCACGAAGGCCGCGGGCGCCATCAGCACCGACAGCACACCGAGATGGATCGGCAGCAGTACCTTGCCGAAGAAGCCCATGTCGTGAAACACCGGGAGCCAGCTGACGAACACCGTCGACGCATCGGCATCGCTCGCCTCGGCGATGACGGCCATATTGCTCAGGATGTTTGCATGACTGATCATCACGCCTTTCGGCGTGCCGGTCGAACCGGACGTGTATTGCAGAAGCGCCAGTGTCTGCGGCGTGATGTCCGGCGCACGCCATTGCTCGGCCGGCGCATCGAAGTGCTGGTCCGTCGCGAGGACATACAGTTCCAGCGTGTCGGAATAGCCGTCGGCGCGATCCGTCAGACCGTCGAGCGTGGCCGCATCGGTGAGCGCGACGACGGGCGTCGCGTCGGCGACAATGGCCTTCAGACGGTCGGCCGGCCGATGGCGGCGCGGCGCATAGGCCGGCACGCCGATCAGGCCGGCGTACAGGCATCCCACCCACGCGCAGATGAATTCGAGCCCGGGCGGGTAGACCAGCAGCACGCGCTCGCCGGGTTGCGCGAGGCGCTGCAGCCTCGCGGCGACACCGCGAGCCCGCCTGTCCAGATCGCCGAACGTGAGCCGAGCCTGTTCCGTTTCGCCGTTCTCGAGAAAAATGAAAGCCGTCTTCTCGGGTTGGGTCGCGCCGCGAAACGCTATTACTTCAGTAACAGTCCTGAATTTTGTATCGGGATTCATACTCGATCTTCATTGTCCGCTGAACGTTCAAACCCTCTGGACCGGTGTCGCTATCCCGCGGCGCTTGCCGGGGTCGGGGCGGCATTGAAATTAGAGCATCGCTCTAATCCGACGTCTGCCCCGTAATCCAATGACACGGCGTTTCGCGCAGGCGATCGATCCGCGCTTCTATTGCGGAATGCGCGCGTGATCGCCGGCGCGCGGTTGTTGCGCGGAGGTGGGCGCGTACGGGTCGAGCAGCGACACGACGACCTTGCGCTCGCCTTCGAACGGGTTGCGGCCGTGGGCGAATCGCATGTTGTCGACGAGCAGGACGTCGCCTCGTTGCCACGCAAACGTGATCGCGCATTCGCGGAACGCGTTGCGGACGTGCTCGATGTCGGCGAGATCGAGCGGCTGGCCGTCGCCGTAGCACGCGTTGCGCGGCACGCGGTCGAGGCCGAACAGGCTGACGATGGAGCTGGCGAGCGAGGCTTCGAGGTTCGAGATGTGAAACAGATGCGCCTGATTGAAGAACACCCGCTCGCCGGTGACGGGATGGTAGGCCACGCCCTGATTGATCTGGACGGTGCGCAGCGTGTCGTCGTCGAGCCATTCGAACGCGATGTCGTGGTCCGCGCAGAACGCCGCGACCCGGCTGCGGTCGCGCGTCTGAAAGACGGTTTCCCACGGAATGTCGACATGGCTGCGGTAGTGCCTGACATAGCGGACCTGCCTCGTCTCGAACGCGTCCAGGAGCCGCGGCCCGATTCGGCGGGTCACTTCGCGCATGTCGGCAATCGGCGTTTCGCCGCCGCTCGCGGCCGGCGTCAGGCAGCAGAACGCCACGCTGAGCGGCCAGCTGCGCTGATACGCGTTTTCGCAATGCAGGGCGATCGTCTCGCTCGGCGGATACTCGGTGGCCGTGAAGATGCCGTTGCCGACCGACGTGCGCGGCGTGGAGCGATAGACGTAGTCGGACTTGTTGCTTGAAACCGCATTGACGAATGCGTCGAAGTCGCTCACGGATGAAACGTCGAAGCCGCGGAACAGCAGCGCGCCGTGCTCGTGTAGCCGCGCTGCGAGTGCCGGCCGGTTGGCATTCACCGCCGCGGCGATATCGCGCTCGTTCGACGCAGGTTCCAGCAGCCACGGAGAACTCCCGTCGGCAAGCAGCTTGCGTTCCGTCATGCCCTGCATCGTGTGTGTTCCTTTCTGGAGCCGGGTCGCAGCCGGCCGGAATGCGTGGTCGCGCCGCGGCGCGGCTATGCGCGGCAGGCCGTTTCCACGGCATGCTCGAAGCGATTGAGAACCTCGTGGGCGTCCGGCTCGGACAGGATCAGCGGCGGCAGGAACCTGAGCACCGCGCCGTTGCGTCCGCCGGTTTCGATGACGAGGCCGTTGCGCAGGCAGTTCTGCTTGATGGTTTTGGCGAGCGCCCCATCGGCCGGGCCGGCGCGGCCGTCGCTGCCCGGCGCGACGACTTCGGCGCCGATCATCAGGCCGCGGCCGCGGATCTGGCCGAGGCACGCAAACCGTTGCGCCAGCGCCTCGAGGCCCGCGAACAGCAGCTTGCCGACGCGCCCGGCGTGCGCCGACAACCCGTCCCGTTCGACGATCTGCATGGTCGTCAGGCCGGCCACCATCGCGATCTGGTTGCCGCGGAACGTGCCGGCGTGCGCGCCGGCCGGCCAGGTGTCGAGACGCTCGTCGTAGACCACGACCGACAACGGATAGCCGCCGCCGAATGCCTTCGACAACACCAGCACGTCGGGACGGATGCCGGAATGCTCGATCGCGAACATCGCGCCGGTTCGGCCGAGCCCCGTCTGCACTTCGTCGACGATCAGCGGGATTTCATGCCGCAGCGTCAGCTCGCGCAGCTCGATCAGCCACGCGTCGGCGGCGGGGATGCAGCCGCCTTCGCCTTGCACGACCTCGACGATGACGGCCGCCGGCTTCGGTATGCCGCTCTCCGGGTCCGACAGGACGGTCCGGATATAGTTGATGCTCAGTTGATCGGTGGCCGAGCCGTCCGTGCCGAACGGGCAGCGGAACGCATACGGAAACGGCAGGAAATGCACGTCCTGCCCGTTGGCGCCGGCCGGTTTGGGCGTGAGCTTGCCCGTCACGGCGAGCGCGCCCGCCGTCATCCCGTGATACGCGCCGTGAAACGCCATGACCGTCGAGCGGCCCGTATGGTGCCGGGTCAGCTTCAGCGCCGCTTCGACGCCGTCCGCGCCGCTCGGGCTGCAGAACTGGATCTTGCCGGTTCTGGCGAGCGCGGCGGGCAACAGCGAGAACAGCTGCTCGACGAACGCGTGCTTGGCCGGCGTACCGAGGTCGAGCGCCTGCTGCATCTGATCGGACGACAGAAACCGCATGACGGCTTCGTTGACTTCCGGGTGATTGTGTCCGAGCGCGAGCGTGCCCGCATTCGACAGACAGTCGATGTATTCCTGCCCGTCCGAGTCGCGTATGCGGACGCCCTTGGCATGGGTAAACAGTCGCGGAATGGAGGTCGCGTAGGTTCGCGCCTTCGATTCGACACGCTTCAGATACTCGAGTTTTTCCATGCGCGGAGATCCGGCTTGCGATACGGAGTGAGGAACACTGGCGCGCGAGGAGCGCTCGATCTCCGCCAATGGTGTAACGGCACGGTGTGATTGGAGCATGGACGCCATAGCGCGTCTGTCACGTAAAAATGGGACATTGCGCTGCGCGCGTCACTGCGTGAGGCCGTCGTCGTGCCGGTCGCCGTCCGGTCGCTTTCATGCGCGGCATCAAGCGGGCAGAGTCGAGCGGAAATAGTCGATGGTCCGTCGCAGACCGGCTTCGAGCCCGACCGTCGGCGCCCAGTCGAGGTGGGTGCGCGCGAGGCCGATATCGGGGCAGCGCTGGGTCGGATCGTCCTGCGGCAGCGGCCGGAACACGAGCCGCGATTTCGAGCCGGTCAGGCGCAGGATCACTTGCGCGAGTTCGCTGACCGCGATCTCGTGCGGATTGCCGAGATTGATCGGCCCGGTGAGATCCGCGGGCGTGGCCATCATCCGGATCAGGCCGTCGACCATGTCGTCGACATAGCAGAACGCGCGGGTCTGGCTGCCATCGCCATACAGCGTGATGTCGTCGCCGCGCAGCGCCTGCACGATGAAGTTGGACACCACGCGGCCGTCGTTCGGATGCATGCGCGGCCCATACGTGTTGAAGATGCGTACGACCTTGATCTGGACGTTTTGCTGACGGTGATAGTCGAAGAACAGCGTCTCCGCGCAGCGTTTTCCTTCGTCGTAGCAGGCGCGCGGGCCGAGCGGGCTGACGTTGCCGCGATAGCTCTCGGGCTGCGGATGCACGTCGGGGTCGCCGTACACTTCGCTGGTCGACGTTTGCAGCACGCGGGCATGCGTGCGCCGCGCGAGCCCCAGCATGTTGATCGCGCCCATCACGCTGGTTTTGGTCGTCTGCACCGGATCGAACTGGTAGTGGATCGGCGAAGCGGGGCAGGCGAGGTTGTAGATTTCGTCCACCTCCACGTACAGCGGAAAGGTGACGTCGTGGCGCAGCGCCTCGAAGCTCGGGTTGCCGAGCAGCGCCGCCACGTTCCGCTTCGTACCGGTGAAGTAGTTGTCGACGCACAGCACGTCGTTGCCGAGTTCGACCAGTCGCTCGCAGAGATGCGAACCGAGGAAACCCGCGCCGCCTGTTACGAGGATTCGCTTTCGATTACGTTGCACAATGGCACCCCAAAAGTTTCGCGCGCCCGGCGGCGGCAGGGCCGAGCGGGCGCGCGGGCCGTTTCGTTCGCCGATCGCGACGATCGGCCGGTGATGCGTTTCAAGCGTTCGACGCGACGCAGTGCGCGTGCCGCAGGCGCGCCGCGATGATGCCGGCCATCGTCCGCATTTCGCTGCGCAGGAAGAAGTGATCGCCTTCGATGACGTGGAAATCGAAGCGCCCGGCCGTCGCCGCGCCCCAGCCAGCCACCGAATCGACCGGAGCATGCGTATCCGCGCGGCCGGCGAACGCGGTGATGTCCACCGCCAGCCGGCGCTGCGGCTCGGGCCGGTAGTTTTCGATCAGCGCGAAATCCGCGCGCAGGGCCGGCATCAGCAGCGCCATCAGCTCGTCGTTCTCCAGGACGGGCTTCGGCGTGCCGCCCATTTCGTGCAAGGCGTCGATGAAGGCGCGATCGTCGAGCGCCTGCATGCGACGTCCCGGTCGCGCGTTGCCCGGTGCGGCGCGCCCGCTCACGAACAGATGGCGCAGGTTCGGGCGCACGTCGGCGGGAAGCCGCAGCGCCAGTTCCGCGGCGATCGCCGCGCCCATGCTGTGGCCGAGCAACGAGAAGGGACGATCGAAGCAGTCGCGCAGGTCGCGCAGCAACGTGTCGATCAACGCCGACATGTCGCGTGCGGCTGGCTCGGACAAGCGGCTGCCGCGGCCTGCGAGCTCGTGTCGGTATACGTCGATGCCGGGCAACAAGGCTTCGAGCGGGCGATAGACGGCGGCCGAGCCGCCGGCGTAGGGGAAGCAGATCAGGCGCATGCGGGCGGGGTGCTTGCTTCGGACGGGTCGGTGCGCGCGCGGCGGGGCGTCACGTGTTGGCGGGATGTCGTCATTGAGGTTCCAGTCGCTGTTGTCGTCGCGATGCGTCGGCGATTTTGGCTCGGCAGGAAAGCGGCGCGATTGCCCTGCGCGGGTCTCGCTCGGTTCCCGGTTGCTGGGGCGTCAGCGCTTTGCAACGGCAGCATGGCGAATACGCCTGAAGTCGCGAAGGCGGTCGTTCAGTTCATGAAGATTCGATCGCGGTGCCGCTCGGTTTCAGCATGCACGCGATACGGTTCGGCATGAGTTAAACATGAGGCCGTGTCGGTGTATGTCGTAGGAAAACGGGACGCGGGGGGCGAGGGGATCGAGGCAGGGGTGTGAACGTCGAATGCCGGTCATCTCGGACGTGCCCACGGCGGCCGGATGGCCATTGGAGGCTGAGGACTGGAATGGGCTCAGCCCGGTTCGACAGCCGCCATCGTGTGGCACCTACGCTGTCGTCGAGACCCTTCGGCACGTGCAGTTCCCGCTCCCTTGGACGGCGATGCTGACGAGCTTCGTTGTCGTCTTAGGGGGCGGCTGTGTCGCCTGCCGTGACGTCAGGCGCCGCTGCCGAAGTCAAAGCTGTCGAGCATCAACTGACCGATCGGATCCAATGCTTTGCCTTGGCGTGTCGCGACGCTGAACAACGCGGAGTAGGAGCATGCGGCTGGCGCGAGCGCGAACAGCTTTTTTTCCGCCACCCAACGCGAAGCGAAATGAGTCGGCAGGTATCCGATGTACAGGCCTGTCAGAAGCATGGTGAGAATCGCTTCCATGTTGTAGGCAGTCGCTGCTCGGTTCAGATTCACGGGGTTCGGTCGCTGACTTTCGACCATGTAGCCGCGTTCGACATAGTCCGCATTTGCGATTGCCTCCATGAGCCCGACGCCAGTTGCGGACGAAAGCGGATGGGCGAAGCTGCAGTAGAGATTCTGCTCCTCAGAGAAGATCGGCTTGTACACGAGGCCGGAGAGGCGATGATGGAAGGCTCCGACTGCAAGCGTCAGTCGCTCTTCCAATACGGCCTTTTCGAGTTCGTCCGGCCTCATGACGTGCACGGTCAGATGGGTCGCCGGCGAACGGCGCTTGAACCGCTCCAGCGCAGAGACGATCGGCGCACCTGGGAAGGACAGCAAGCCATCGACGAAGCCGATCTCGAGCCGCGTCTTGGGTTGACCGTTCAGCACGCCGACGCTGTCAAGGAAGCGCCCGATATCGGAGAAAAGCACACGTGCCGACTCGTAGACGGCCATGCCCTCATCCGTAACCTGGAACCCTTGACGCCCGCGATGGCAGAGCTTCGTACCGAGTCTCACTTCAAGGTCTCGCACCACGATGCTCAGGCGGGGAAGGCCCATGTTCAGAATCGACTGGGCGGCTGTGAAGCCGCCAGCTTCAACGATGGTGCAGTACACCCGAAGAGACTTGAGGTCCAGGTCGGAGAGGCTAGCAAGCATGACTCGACTGTTTTGGGTTGATTTCCGATTGTCCTGCAAAAGCACCGACAACTTGACGATCGCTGCGCAATCGCGTCATCGCGTACCGAACGAAAACTAGTGTTCGACGATAGCCGGATACTCGGCCGCGATCGCAAGACGCTGCGAGTGTGCTTCCGCAACGACGCAAAGCAACTCGAACATCATAGTCGCGCCGACGAGCGCCGTGTTGCCGCCTTGGTCGAAGGGCGGCGAAACTTCGACGACATCGCCACCGATCAAATCCAGCCCGCGAAGCCCACGCACGAGATGCTGCGCTTCGAGCGTGGTCAGGCCACCGATTTCAGGGGTCCCCGTGCCGGGTGCAAACGCAGGATCCAGTACATCGACATCGAAGCTCACGTAGGTCGGACCGTCTCCGACGACGCGACGCGCTTCCGCCAAAGCCCCCTCGACGCCCAGTTCCGCGAACTCTTCCATATGAATGACGCGAATGCCGACGGACTCGGCGAACTCGAGATCGTCTGACGAATAGACCGAACCGCGGATGCCGATCTGGACGGTTCGTGCGGGATCCAGGAGCCCTTCCTCGACGGCGCGACGAAAAGGGGTGCCATGGGTGTACGGATTGTTGCCGAAGTACGTGTCGTTCGTATCCGAATGCGCATCGAAATGGACCATGCCGATCGGCCGGTCGCGCGCGATGGCACGGAATATCGGCAAGGTCACCAGATGGTCACCGCCGGCGGAAATCGGGATCGCGCCGGCTCGATGAATCGATTCATAAAACGTCTCAACCTGCTTGAGCGTGTCCAGCAAGTCGATCGGATTCACCGGCGCGTCGCCGACGTCTCCGACGCGCAGCAGGTCATACGGAGCAATGCGACTGACGTGATGGACCTTGCGCATCAGGCTCGACATATTCCGGATTTCACGCGGACCGTGTCGCGCGCCGGCTCGGTTCGTCGTTCCACCGTCCCACGGTACACCTACCAATGCGATATCGACGTCGTCAAAACTCGAAACGGCAGGCAGGCGCATGAAGGTGGGAAGGCCGGCGAATCGCGGCACCAGTGCTGCATCGATCGGTTGCGGAAAAGTGCTGGCCATCGTGGCTCCTGTTCGGTTATCGGCGAAGGGATTTAACGGTAGCACGCGGATCTCGTTTCGACTTTTCCTATTGAGCAAGCCGACTTTACGGATTCGAAAACTTCGACTTGCCACTTTCCAAACCTGGAAAGTCGGCTTTTTGAGTTCGGAATTGATGCGAAATTTTGGCGTTCATACATTCAAACCGAGCGTGTAGGGAGGCGTTGTACGCGCTGCGGCCTGCATTTGCTGGCCATTTCAGGTTTGGGGACAAACATGTCGCGTCGGCACTCGCTCGCGAGGGCGTTCTCCAGGATTGAAATGGCGCGAAGTAATCAGGCACGTCAGTGGCACGACCAGCCAGTTGGTCAAGCGCGGCAGATGCTCACCAGGGACAGGAGGAAGACCCGCACGACGCAGTCACAAATGAAGGTTGTACCGCAGTGAGCCACCGTGTGATGTGCTGTCCATGTCGCAGCCTTCACACCGTAACGAGTCACCTGAATTCATCTCGATGGAGCTGTTATGCCCAAGTCTATCCATTCTTTGATTTTGTCGTTGGCAGGTGCGTGCGCGTTGGTGGCATCGTCCGCCAGCTGGTCGCAAAGCAGCGATCTGTTGTCCAGAATCAAGGCTGACGGACGAATTACCATCGGCACGGAAGCGCGTTATGCACCGTTCGAATATATCGACGACGGTAAGATCGTGGGCTACGACGCGGATCTGATGCACTACGTCCTGAAACCGCTGCAGGGCGTGAAAGTGAATCAGCTCGATTTGCCGTTCCAGGGTCTCTTGCCCGGCCTCGACGCGAAGCGCTTCGATATCGTGGTGACGGCCGTCACGATCAACAAGGAGCGCCTCAACCATTTCGCGTTCACATTCCCGGTTGCGGATGCCACGACCGGCGTCCTGCTCCGTGCCAACGAGCCTGCGATCAAGAAGCCGGAGGACCTGAATGGCAAGACGGTCGGCAGCCAAGCAGGTACGGCACAACTTCAGGCGCTGATTGCTCTCGACAAGAAGCTGAAAGACGCCGGAGGCCCGGGAATCAAGGAAATCAAGCAGTACGTCGCGTTTGACGAGGCATACGCCGACCTGGCCGTCGGCCGGCTCGACGCCGTTGCACAGTCGCTTGCCAACCTCGGTCCGTTGATGAAATCGCGCCCGGGCGTTTTTGCGGTCCTGCCGCAGACTATTGGGCCGAAGACGTACTTTGCTTGGGTCGCTCGAAAGGATGGCGATAGCGCATCGCTCGTAAAGCTGTTCAGCGACGGCATTGCACGTGCCAATCGCGATGGAACGATGAAGCAGCTTCAGCAGAAGTGGTTTGGCACGACCATGGACGTCCCTGCACAAGCATTGACGAATCCTTCCATGTGACGCGGACACGCGCGACGATGCCCCATCATCAAATGTGCCTCGAGACGATATGAACGCTTCGACCTTTCTCACCCGCAGTCTCGTCAGCTTGCCGCAAATGGTCAATGGCGCCTTGACGACGCTGGTGTTATCCGCGATTGCCGTGATTTTCGGCTTCTTCGCCGGCGTCTTCATCTACACGATGTGGGCGAGCAGGAACCGTTTCGTGGCAGGCGCCGCGCGCGCATACGTGAGCGTGTTTCGGGGCACGCCTATGCTTGCTCAACTTCTGGTGTTTTATTACGTACCCGCGGCACTCGGGATTGGATTGCCGGGTCCTGTTGCCGCGGTGATCGGGCTTTCTCTCAACACTGCTGCTTACCAATCGCAGATCCTGAGCGCCGGTTTCCGGACGATCTCGAATGGTCAGCGGGAAGCCGCGAGCATTTTCGGGCTGACAAGGTGGCAGACCTTGTGGCATGTCGAAGTGCCGCAAGTCATTGCCGCAACATTGCCAGCGCTGGTTTCGGAAACGATCGACATTGTCAAGGCATCGGCAGTCATCTCCGTGATCTCGGTCACCGATTTGATGCGTGTGGGTCAACAGATCGCCTCTGCGACCTATCGCCCGCTGGAAGTCTACGTGTGGGTTGCGGTCATGTACTTGGCCATTACCACGTTGCTTTCGCTCGCGGGGCATGGCTACGAACAGCGCCTCTCCAGGCGCGCTTGAGACGAAGGACGGCGCAATCCAATGGATACGTTTTTGACGTTGCTGCCGCGCTTTGCCGCCGGCATGCTGGTGACACTCGAAGTCAGTCTGATAGCGGCGCTTCTGGGGATGGCGGGTGGATTCTCGTTGAATGTGCTCCGTCTGCGCTTTCCTCGTGCACTGGCGCATCCGTACCGGCTGTACGTGTGGCTCGTGCGCGGAATGCCGTATTTGTCGCAACTGGTGATCGTCTACTTCGGTTTGCCGTCCCTTGGCCTGACGATGACCGCGGTGCAGGCGACAATCGTTTCGTTGGCGTTCTATTCGGCCGGTTACTTCGCAGAGATTTTTCGTACCGCGTGGGCGAGCATTCCTCGCGGGCAGATGGAGGCGGTGCGCGCTTTCGGCATCGGTCGGTGGGCGTCGTTCCGGGCGATCGAGTTGCCGCAGGCATTGGCTTTCGCCGTTCCGCTTCTGACCAACATGGTCATCCTCGTCATCAAGGAAAGCTCGGTCGCTTCCATTATCACGGTACCGGAACTGACGATGACGACGAGCGATTTCGTCTCGTCTACCTATTCCTACATTGGACCGTACGCGATGCTGATTTCGAGCTATTGGTTGTTGACTCAATCGGTCGCCGTTGTGGCCAAGCGCCTGGCTGGACTGAACCCGATCCTCAGGAGGACGTTGTGAGCGATTCCCCAATTCTGCAACTCCGCGCGGTCGGAAAATCGTATGGGTCGTTGCGCGTGCTGAAAGACTTCGATCTCGACGTCATGCGCGGGCAGATCGTATCGCTTATTGGCCCCTCGGGGTCCGGCAAGACCACGGCGCTACGCTGCATGAATTTTCTCGAGGCTTACGACGAAGGCGAAGTGCGAGTCAAAGGGAAGCTGCTTGGCTACCGCATCGATGGCGACGGCTCGCGCGTCCGAGACACCGACGCGAACATCGCGGACGTACGACGGCCCATTGCGATGGTCTTCCAACAGTTCAATTTGTGGCCGCACATGACGGTTCAGGACAATGTTGCGGCACCGCTTGTACTGTCGAGGCGGGTTCAGAAAGCGGAAGCCGAGAAAAGAGCAAAGGCGGCGCTCCAGCACGTCGGTCTTTCGCATAAGACGGACGCTTACCCCGCTCAACTGAGTGGCGGTCAACAGCAGCGCGTCGGGATCGCGCGTGCGCTCGCCGTCGGCCCGGAGGTCATGTTGCTCGACGAGCCGACGTCGGCTCTCGATCCGGAACTGGTGGACGAGGTACTCAACGTTATCCGGATGCTGGCGCAGGAAGGGCTGACGATGGTGATGGTCACCCACGAAATGAGTTTTGCAGCCAAGATTTCCGACAAGGTGGTGTTCATGGAGGCGGGGCAAATCGTCGAGACGGGAGCGCCCGCGCAACTATTCGGCGACACCCGCACGCCGCGTCTACGGCAGTTTCTCAAGCCGTGGCTCGACCGTAGCCTGTCCCTTGCGGAAGATCTATCGAGGCCCGAACAGAGGCTTGCTTAAGTCACTGATCAGCACACGGCGTCCGGGTCGCCGACGGACGGGCAGGGCAAGCATTGGCCTGTCCCTTCAATTGGGCCAATGATCGACGCTCCCCGACAAAAAACCCCGCCCCGGACCACCTCGAGCCAGACAAAAAAAACGCGCGGCCGCGAGGCACGCGCGCAAAGTCGGAGATCGGTTACCGGTCGCGGGTCAGTTGCCGTTCGATGCCACCGTATTGGCCGCGCCCGCGCAGTCCTTCTGATACTCCCGCATCAGGCGCGCCTCGGCCGAGTCGATATCGTCCGGATAGCTGCTCTCGTCGCCGGACGACGGGTTGTAGCCGACGGCTTGCAACTCGTTCAGCTCGTTGATCAGTTGCCGATGGGAGACCGGGCCTTTCGTATGCACGAACGGATAGTCGTGGCATTGCGACGGCGTGAGCTTCGGCGCGGCTTGCGCGGAGACGCTCAGCACGAGCAGGGCGGCACAGGCAAGGTAACGGGCGGGATGATTCATCTTCGACTCCTGGAAGCGTTGGGAACTAGCCGTACGGTGGGAAGCCAACGTCGACTGCACGACGAAGGTTAAGTGCGGCGCGCTAGCGAAACGGCAGCGCGAAGATGAAACAAGTTTCATGCGGTACGGCCCGTGCCGAGGCGCCTGTCTTCGCCGGCATCGGACCTTAAACAATCCTTCATGTGTGCGCTGTCGAACGGTTAGCAGTGCGGGCGTATCGTCGAGCCGGTGATCAATCGGCGCTGCGCACGGTGCGGCCCGGCATGGAGGCGCTGCAATGAAAACAACGACGCTCAGGATGGCGACGCTCGTCGCGCTGGTGTGCTCGCCGGTGCTGGCGTTCGCGAAGGTGCAGGGGGCGGGGCTCGCGATTGCCGACGTGACGCTCGCGCATGCGAAGGTCGAGCGCCTGCATCGTGCGGAAGATGCCGCGTATCGCGCCGCCTCGCAACGGGCCGGCAAGCGGGGTGTCGAGCCGCAACGAGGCTGATTGCCGGCATCACGCACGATTGCCGAGGGTGGTGCGGCATCATGTCGCAACGATCCGGTCGCGGGATCGTTGCCGGCACCCCAAGGCCATCGCGCGCCAGCCCCGGCCGGTCATGGCGAGGGCGCGAGGCCGCCGTATATGAAATTTTCTTCACGAAGCCGATGCACACGAGTTACGCGCGCGCGTGTAGTCTCCGTCCGAGCGCGTCTGGACATCGGGTGTCGAGGCGCGTGCGTCCCTTCGACGAAGACGAGAATCGTATATGGCATCACCAGTTTCCCCGGGCAACAAACCGGCCCCTCCCAACCAGCCGACCGAGAAGAGTGCGGCCATGGCGCACGTGCTCACGATCGAAGACGATGAAATCACCGCGAATGAAATCGTAAGAGAGCTGACGAGCCGCGGCTTTACGGTCGAATGGGTGGCTAACGGACGCGACGGCATGGCCCGCGCGCTCGGCAACGAATTCGACGTGATCACGCTCGACCGGATGCTGCCGGTCGTCGACGGCCTCACGATCCTGACCACGATGCGCAGCGTCGGCGTGCGCACGCCGGTGCTGATGCTGAGTGCGCTCGGCGACGTCGACGAGCGCGTCCGCGGCCTGCGCGCGGGCGGCGACGACTACCTGACCAAGCCGTTCGATCCCGAAGAAATGGCCGCGCGCCTCGAGGTCCTGCTGCGCCGCAGCCAGACGGCGCCCGCGCCGTTCAGCACGACGCTGACCGTCGGGCCGCTGAGGCTCGACCTGGTCTCGCGCAAGGTGTTTCGCGACGGCGAGGAGATCGCGCTGTTGCCGACCGAATACCGCGTGCTCGAATACATGATGCGCAATGCCGGGCAGACCATCACGCGCACGATGCTGTTCGAGGCAGTCTGGGGCTATCACTTCGATCCCGGCACCAACCTGATCGAAGTGCACATGGGCCGGCTGCGCAAGAAGATCGATCCGCCCGATGCGAAACAGATGATCCAGACGGTACGCGGTGCCGGTTACATTCTTGCCTGAGCCTCTACCTTGCCGTCCTTCACGCATCACGTCCAGCCGGCGCCGAAGCGGCGCTGGTATTCCAGCACGTTCCGGCTCGTATCCGTCTATGCCCTGACGTTTTCCGTCTCGGTCATGTTGCTGCTCGGTTTCATTGCATCGGTGATCACGCACGACATGGCGCATGAAACCGATGTGGTGATCGATTGGCAGATGATCTACTTCGATTCGATCCAGGACGGCCAGCTTCCCGCCGCCATTCATCAGCGCATCGAGCGCGAGCGGATGCACACCAACTATTACGGACTGTTCACCGCCGACGGCAAGCATATCGCCGGCGACGTGCTGGCGCTGCCCGACGGCATCCGCCTCGATCACACCGGCGTGACGCTCGACCACACGATGACGATCGCCGGCGACCAGGTGCCGCCGGTCGTCCGCACGATGGCGGAGCGGCGCGCCAACGGCGACATCCTGGTGCTCGGGCGCGACCTCACGCACATTCTGCGGATCCGCGCGGCGATCATCCAGGCGCTCGTCGGCGGCGGGCTGTTCTGCCTGGGCGCGGGCGTCGTCGGCGGGTTGATCCTCAGCGTCCGGCAGATGCGGCGCCTGAAGGAAGTGCGGCGCATCACGCAGCGCATCGCGCAGGGCGACCTCGGCCAGCGTCTGCCGATCGGCGGGCACGACGAGATCGATCTGCTGTCTCATCTCGTCAACCACATGCTCGAGGAAATCGAGCGTCTGATGAACGAGGTGAAGGGCGTCTGCGACGGTATCGCGCACGACCTGCGCACGCCGCTCGCGCACGTGCACACGCTGCTCGCGCACGCGGCGGAACGGGCGGACGGCCTCGACGATGCGGCGCTGGCGAGCCTCGTCGCGCGGGCGCGCAACGAGACCGACGTGCTGCTCAGCCGTTTTCGCGCAATGCTGCGGATTGCCGAAATCGGTTCATTGCAGCGGCGCGGCGGGTTCGCGGAAGTGGTGCTGGAAGAGCTCGTCACGGACGTCGGGCAATTGTTCGAGCCGCTCGCCGACAGCCGGTCGATCCAGTTGGTCGTGTGCGTCGAGCCCGTCGCACGGATCCACGGCGATCGCGCGCTGCTGTTCGAGGCGCTCACCAACCTGCTCGACAACGCGCTCAAGTACACGACGTCGGGCGACACCGTGCGCGTGGAGCTTCACGACACGCCGTCCGGTCCGCGCATCGACGTGGTCGACAACGGCCCCGGCATCGCGCCCAACGAGCGCGAGGCGGTGCTGCGCCATCGCTACCGCAGCCGCCGGACCGGACATCTCGCCGGCGCCGGCCTCGGCCTGAGCATCGTGTCGGCGGTCGTCAACGTGCACGACTTCACGCTGCGCATCGGCGATGCGGAGCCGGGCACGCGCGTGACGATCGAATGCTGGCCGAGGTCGCTGGCATGACGGCCGTATGGAGCGGGCTATCCGCGCTCGCGTATTGCCGCTGCGAGGTCCGTTGACGATGCGGATCCTGCTCGTGACCTCGCCGCATCCCGAAGCGTCGTGGCTGCACAAGGCGCTCCAGGAGAGCGGGCACAGCCTGCAACGCACCGACGATCTGCGCGACGGCCTGTTCCTCGCGTCGCAGGAGGCATTCGACGCGATCGTCGCGACGGCCTTCGAACCCGGCAGCGATGCCGCGCTGATTGCGATGCTGCCGCGTTTTGTCGCGGAAGGCGGCGGTGCGGCGCTGGTGGTGCTGATCGGCGCGGCGTCGGCGCGCGAGCGCACCCGCATGCTGCGTGCGGGCGCCGACGCATGCTTCGGCGCGCCATACTCGTTCATCGAGCTGCACGAGCGTCTGCAGGCGTTGCAGCGGCTGGCCGGCGTGCGCGACGCGGAAGGCCCGGCCGCGCCGGTATCTGCCATCGAGACGCTCGCGCGCGAACTCAAGGACGGCAAGTTGCGTCTGGCCGTGACCCGCCGCGAATGCCTGCTGCTCGAATGCCTGATGCGCCATCCGAATGCGCCGGTACCGCGCGATCAGCTGATCCGCTATGTATGGCAGGACAAGGAGGACGTCGATCCGTCGAGCGTCAATCTCGTGGTGTCGCGGCTGCGCCGCAAGCTCGAGCGGCATCTGCCCAGCGTGCGGATCGATACGGTGAGCCGTTACGGCTATCAGGTGACGCTGACGGATGCATGAGCCCGCTAGTGCGGCTCGCACCGCACTGCGAATACGAAGGGCGCGCGGCCGACGGCAGCGCGCCCTTCGCGCGTTTACGAGCCGAAAAACGGTACGCAGAAATCGGGCGGGCCGACGCAATCGCCGGGGCCATCGGGCTGCGCGGCGGCACAGCCGGACAGCACGAAGCCGGCGGCGAGCGCGACGAGCGCGAGGCGCGCCGAGCGGACGAGCAGGGGACGAATCTTCATGAACGGCAGGCGATCCGGTGAAGGGAAGGCGGCGGCGTAGGCGGCGTGGCGGCGTGAGCCGGGCACCGCGCCCGGCCGCACGGCGGCGGGCATCGATGCGATCAATGCGATCAATGCGAATAGAGCGTGGAGTCCAGGTATTTGATCTGCCCGTCCTGTTCGGCATGCACGAGTTCGGCGTAGACCTCGGCGCGCGTCTTCTCGTGCATCGCCTGGCCGTAGGGCGGCACCCACTGGCCCGCAGCCCGCGTGCCGGGCACGCCGTCCTTGGTGGCGGCCGGTGACATCTGCGCCGGCTGGCCCGCGGCCTGGGCGAACGCGGGAACGGATAGCGTGCCGATGGCGGCGAGCATGGCGGCGGCGACGATGTTGGCGGTTTTCATATTCGGATTCCTCATGATGATCGACTGGAGTCATCCCCTGTTCGGCGTGTGGCTGCCGCGCATCGGGTTGAGGACAAGCATAGAAGAGCGGAGCTAGCGGACCGGCATACGCAACGTGAAAAGAAATTCATGCGGGCGGCCTCATCGGGCCGACATGAAACCGGTGCGTCGCAAACATGAAGCAGGTTTCATTTTTCAGGCCGTTTTGATAACGGCGCTGTCATGCCCGCTGCCTAAATTGTGCGCGATCGCATCGCGCCGTCCCACCGTGGCCGGCGATGCGAGAAGACCGATCCACTCTAGCGAAACCATCATGAAGAAATATCTGGCAATCCCGGCGGCGATCGCGTGCTTGCTTGCGGGTCCGGCCCATGCGCAGAGCAGCGTCACGCTGTACGGCACGATCGACGCGGGCCTGGACTACATCAGCAACCAGAAATCGCCGGCCGGTGCCGGGCCGGCCTACGGCGTCCAGAGCGGCAACGTCAGCACGTCGCGCTGGGGGCTGCGCGGCAACGAGGATCTCGGCGACGGCCTGGGTGCCGTGTTCACCCTCGAGAACGGCTTCAACGGCGCGAACGGCAAGTTCGGCAACGGCGGCGACGAGTTCGGCCGCCAGGCGTGGGTCGGCCTGTCGAGCCGCCGATGGGGCACGGTGACGCTCGGCCGCCAGTACGATTTCCTGGTCGACTTCGTCGCGCCGCTGTCGGCAACGGGCTCGGGATTCGGCGGCAACATCGCCGATCATCCGTACGACAACGATAACCTCGCCAACGACACGCGGATGAACGACGCGGTGAAGTTCAGCAGCGCGAAGTACGGCGGCTTCTCGTTCGGCGGTGCATACGGCTTCAGCAACCAGGGCGGCGCGGCCGGCAACAACAACGCGTACAGCGTCGGCGCGCAGTACGTGAACGGCCCGGTCGATCTCGCCGTCGCATACCTGCAGTCGAACCAGCCGGGCGGCGTGAACGCGCCGCAAAACACCGGCGGTTCGCTGAGCAGCTCGGATGGCGACGCGATGCTGGTCGGCGGCCGCTGGCGCACGTTCGGCGCCGGTGCGCACTACGCGTTCGACCATGCGACGGTCGGCTTCGTCTACACGAGAACGATCCTGAACGACCCGCGCGAACTGTCGCAAGGCGGCGCGTACGGCGCCGTGAACGGCCGGTTGCTGACGTTCAGCAACTACGAACTGAATGCGCGCTATTTCCTGCAGCCGGCATTCTCGCTGGGCGGTTCCTATACGCTCACGCAGGGCCGCTTCGACGATGCGGGCCGCAGCATCGCACCGACGTGGAGCCAGTTCATGCTGCAGGCCGACTACGCGCTGTCGCACCGCACCGACCTCTATCTGGAAGGCGTGTACCAGCGCGTGGCGGGCGCGGACGGCGTCGCGGTGCTCGGCAACGCGGGGATCTTCAACCTCGCCGCGTCGGGCAACGATCGCCAGGCGGTGGTCGCGGCCGGTATCCGTCACAAGTTCTGAGCGGCGGGGGCCACGTAAGAACAAGGCACCCGTCATCGCGACGGGTGCCTTGACCTGCGACACGCCGTCTGCGTGTCGAGAGGGACTCAGGTCGCGGAACGGGCCGGTGTCGCGGTGCCGGATGAGGTTTCCTCCGCCGACCACCCGCCGCCCAGCGCGGCGATCAACCCCACCGCCGCCAACTGCCGGCGGGTGTCCAGCTCCAGCATCGCGACCTTCGTGTTCAGCTCGGTGGTCTGTGCGGTCACCACGTCGAGATAGCTGACGACGCCGTCCCGATAGCGCGACATCGACAGCTGCAGCGCGCGTTCGGCCGCATCGAGCGCCTCCTGCTCGCGAGCGGCTTCGTCGCCGAGGTGATGCGTAAGCGCGAGGTTGTCCTCCACCTGCTGGCACGCGGCGAGCACGACCGCGCGATACTGCGCGCCGTTCTCGGCCAGTTGCGCGTACGCCTGGTCGGTGAGCGCCCGGCGGCGGCCGCCGTCGAACAGCGTCAGCGCGAGGCTGGGCCCGAGCGACCAGATCTCGTTCGGCGCGCTGAGCCAGTGCCCGAGGCCGGAACTCTGGTATCCGCCGATCAGCCCGAGCGTGACGTCGGGGAAGAATGCCGCGCGCATCACGCCGATCTTCGCGTTGGCGGCCGCCATGCGGCGCTCGGCGGCCGCGACGTCGGGGCGCCGCTGAAGCAGCGTGGCGGGAAGGCCGGCCGGGATCGACGGCAGATAGGCAGCGTGCCGGTCCGGCGTCAGCGAAAACGACGACGCCGGCACGCCCGTGAGCGTCGCGATCGAGTGCTCGTAGAGCGCGCGCCGCGCCCGCACGTCCTCGGCCGACGCGCGGGCCGAATCGAGCTGCGTCTGCGCGCGCGAGACGTCGAGATCCGACGCGATGCCGCCCGCATGCCGGCTCATCGTCAGCTGCAGCGCGCGCCGGTAGGTGTCGATCGTGTCGGCCAGCAGTCGTTGCTGCTGGTCGAGCCCGCGCAGGTTGAAGTACGCGTTCGCGAGGCTGGTCTGCAGGCTCAGCCGCACCGACGCGAGATCGTCGGCGCTGGCCTGTGCGTCGGCGCGCCCGGCCGCGACTTCGTTGCGGACTTTCCCCCACAGGTCGAGGTCGTAGTCGAAGCCGGCGTCGAGCGTGTTGGCGCCATAGACGTTCGGCTGGTTCGAGCCGCGCAGCGGCCGCGTGGCCGATTGCCGGTTGCTCGAAACCTGCGCGCCGAGGCCGATGGTCGGGAACAGCCCCGAGCGCGCCTGATCGAACAGCGCGGCCGCCTCGTCGTGGCGGGCCACGGCGGCGGCCACGTCGGGGTTGGCCGCGGCCACCTGCGCTTCGAGCCGGTCGAGCACGGGATCGCGGAAGGCCTTCCACCAGCCGTCGCGTGCGATCCGGTCGGCCGGCTTCGCGGCCTGCCAGCCGCCCGCTTCCTTGAAGCTGGCCGGCAGCGCGGTCCGCGGCGTGTGATAGGTCGGCGCGAACGAGCACGCGGAGAGGAACGCGACGCCGGCGAGCAGCGCGCAGAGCCGAAGCCGGTTAGCCATTCGCACGCTCCGTGCCGTGCGCGGCCGATGCGACGGTGCGGGCCGGCGCCGCCAGCCTGACCAGATCGCCCGCGGCCAGCGAGTCGGGCGGGTTGTCGATCACGCGATCGTCCGGTGCGAGGCCGGTCGCGATCTGCACGTGCGTGCCGAGGTCGGTCGCGATCGTCACGGGCTTGAGCACCGCGCGATCGTCCTTGCCGACCACGGCGACCTGCAGGCCGGCCTGCCGGAAGATCAGCGAGCTCGCCGGGATCGTCAGCACGTGGCTGCTGCCGGCCGGCAGCGCGAAATGCACTTCGGTGTATTCGCCGGGAATCAGCTTGCCGTCGCGGTTGTCGACCATCAGCTGCACGAGCAGCGTACCGGTCGAACCGGCGATCGAGTCGTCGGTGTCGGCGAGCGTCGCATGGAAGGTCTCGCCCGGATGCTCGGGCACGGTCAGCGTGGCCGTCATGCCGGGGCGGATCGCGGCCGCCTCGTTTTGCGGCACGCTCACGTACACGCGCATCTGGTGCACGTCGGACACGGCGAACAGCTCGGGGCCTGCGCCGCCGCCGGCCGAGATCAGCTGGCCGATGTCGGTCTTGCGCGCGGTCACGACGCCGTCGAACGGCGCGACGATGCGCTTGAACGCCTCCAGCGCCTCGAGGCGCCGCACGTTGGCCTCGTTGGCCGCGACGATCGCCTGCTTGGCTGCGAGGTCGCTGGTCTTCTCGTCGGTTTCCTGCTGCGACACGGAATCCTGCGCGAGCATCCTGGTCCAGCGCGCGGCCGTGGACGCGGCGAGTTTTTCGTTGGCGAGCGAGCTTTGCAGGTCGGCGCGCGCCTGTTGCAGTTGCTGGTCGAGCTCGGGCGTGTCGATCAGGCCGAGCAGCTGCCCCGACTTCACGTGTGCGCCGATATCGGTGTACCACGCATGCAGGTAGCCCGACACCTGCGCATGGATCGGCGCGCTCTCGAACGCGGACAGGTGGCCGGGCAGCACCAGCGTGGCGGCGTCGGCGCCGGTCGACGGCGTATACGCGACCACGGTCGGCACGGCCTGTTCGGCGGACCAGGTCGTCATTGCCTGTTTCGCGTGCGCGCGGCCGACGATGCCGTTCGTCACGATGCCGACCGCGATCAGCGCGGTGATCGTGGCGACGAGCTTGAGGTTGGGTAGCCGTTTCGGCGACTTGATATCGATCTCAGTGGACATGGGAAGCTCCGGACGCGGAAAGGGAGGAAGCGCGGGAAGCGTCGTGCTTCAGGGCGTCGCGCCGATGCACGAGGCTGAACACGACGGGAACGAAGAACAGCGTCGCGATCGTCGCGCACGCGAGGCCGCCGATCACGGCGCGGCCGAGCGGCGCGTTCTGCTCGCCGCCGTCGCCGAGGCCGAGCGCCATCGGCGCCATGCCGATGATCATCGCGAGCGCCGTCATCAGCACCGGGCGGAACCGCGTGAAGCCGGCTTCGAGCGCGGACGCCAGCGCGTTGCCGGTTTCGGCCAGGCGCTCGCGCGCGAAGCTGACGACGAGGATCGAGTTCGCCGTGGCCACGCCCATGCACAGGATCGCGCCGGTGAGCGCCGGCACCGACAGCGGCGTGTGCGTGGTGAACAGTATCCAGACGATGCCCGCCAGTGCGGCCGGCAGCGCCGAGACGATCACGAACGCGTCGGCCCACGAGTGGAAGTTCACGACGATCAGCAGGTAGATCAGCGCGATCGCGCCGACGAGGCCGAGCAGCAGGCCGGCGAACGCGCCGTTCATGGTCTGCACCTGGCCGCGCAGCGTGACGGTCGAGCCCTTGGGCAGATCCTTCGCGGTGGCCTTGACGATGCCGTCGACGTCGGCCGCGACCGCGCCGAGGTCGCGCCCCTGGGTGGTCGCGTAGACGTCGTACAGCGGCTCGATGTTGTAGTGCGACACCACCGCGTCGCCGACGCCGCGCGTGATCGTGGCGAGACCGCCCAGCAGTTGCGACTGGCCGCTCGCGCCGGTGACCGGCAGATTCTGCAGTGCCGACAGCGTCGTCATCCTGTACTGCGGCGTCTGAGCGACGATCGGATAGGACACGCCGTTGCGCGGGTTGAGCCAGTAGGTCGGGGCGACCTGGCTGGTGCCGGCCAGCGTGGCGACCACCGAGTTCGTCACGTCCTGCTCGGTGATGCCGAGCTGGTCGGCGCGCGTGCGGTCCACCGCCACCGTGAACTGCGGGTAGGTGCTGGCCTGCTGGATGCGCGCATCGGCGACACCGGCGATCAGGCGCAGCTTGCGGTACAGCTCGCGCGCATACGCGAGGTTCGCTTGCCGGTTGGGGCCGGCCACCTGCAAGTCGACCGGGGCCGGCGCGCCGAAGTTGAGGATCTGGCTGACGATGTCGGCGGGCAGGAACGAGAACGTGGTGCCCGGATACGCGCGCGGCAGCCGTTCGCGCAGCTGGCGCACGTAGCCGGCGGTCGGTGCGTGATCCTTCGACAGCGAGATCAGGATGTCGCCGTCCTGTGGCCCGAGCGTGCCGCTGTTGTTGTAGGTCAGGTTGATCCCGCTCTTCGGCAGGCCGATGTTGTCGATCACCTCGCCCAGCTGCGCGGGCGGGATCACGCTGCGGATCGTGTTCTCGATGCGGTCGAACTCGGCGGCGGTTTCCTCGACGCGCGTGCCGACCGGCGCGCGCACGTGCAGCGAGATCTCGCCCGAATCGATGGCCGGAAAGAAGTTGCGGCCGAGCCACGGCGCGAGCAGGAACGACGCGGCCACCACAGCCAGAAACGCGATGACGAACGGCTTGCGGCGCGTCAGCGCCAGGCCCAGCAGGATCCGGTACGACGCGCGCACGGCCTCGAAGCGGCGCTCGAACCCGCGCTGGAAGCGCACCAGCGGATTGCGCGACGGCGGCACGTCGTGCGCGCCCGGATGGCCCGCATGCGAATCCATGATCGCGGCGAGCTCGCCCGACGCATGGCCGGCCGACGCGTGCGGCTTGAGCAGGTATTGCGCGAGCATCGGCACGAAGGTGCGCGACAGCACGAACGACGACATCATCGAGAAGATCACGGCCTTCGCCATCGGCACGAACAGGAAGCGCGAGATGCCGTCGAGCATCAGCATCGGCACAAACACGATGCAGATGCACAACAGCGAGACGAGCGCCGGCATCACGATCTGCTTCGCGCCGTCGACGATCGCGGTGCGCGTGTCCTTGCCCTGTTCGAGGTGCCAGTTGACGTTCTCGATCGTCACGGTCGCATCGTCCACGAGAATCCCGACCGCGAGCGCGAGGCCGCCGAGCGTCATCACGTTGAGCGTCTCGCCGGTGGCCGCGAGCAGGGCGATCGCCGACAGCACGGCCAGCGGGATCGACGCGGCGATGATCAGCGTCGAGCGCCACGAGCCGAGGAACAGCAGGATCATCAGCGAGGTCAGTGCGGCGGCGATGATGCCCTCGCGCGCGACGCCGCTGACGGCGCCCTTCACGAAGGCCGACTGGTCGCCCATCGTGACGAGCTTCAGTCCCGGCGGCAGCGTCTGCTCGATCAACGGCAGCTTGGCCTTCACGCCCGCGATGATGTCGAGCGTGGACGCCGAGCCGTTCTTCAGGACACTCATCAGCACCGCGCGGTGGCCGTCCACGCGCACGATGTTGCTCTGCGGCGGGAAGCCGTCGCGCACGTGCGCGACGTCGCGGATCATGATGGTCGTGCCGTCGACCGACTTGATCGGCAGGTCGTTCAGCGCGTCGAGCGCGAGCGGGCTGTTGTTGAGCTTGATGTTGTATTCGAAGCGGCCGATCTTCTGCGTGCCGGCCGGGATGATCTGGTTCTGCTGCGCGAGCGCGTGCGCGACGTCCTGGGCCGACAGCCCCTTCGACTGCAGCGCCTGCGGATCGAGGTCGATCTGCACCTCGCGCGCCTTGCCGCCGTACGGCGTCGGAATCGCCACGCCAGGCACCGACAGCAGTTGCGGGCGGATGAAGTTCTCCGCGTAGTCCTCCAGCTTCTGCTCGTCGAGCGTGTTGCTGGTCAGCGCGATCTGCAGCACCGGTACGGTCGACGCGTTGTAGTTGAGGATCTGCGGCGGAGTGGTGCCGGGCGGCATCTGCTTGAGCACGGTCTGCGAGATCGACGTGACCTGCGCGGTGGCCGTGCGGATGTCGACGGTCGGCTGGAAGAAGATCTTCACGATGCCGAAGCTGCGGAACGACTGCGATTCGATGTGCTGGATGTCGTTGACCGTCGTGCCGAGCGCGCGCTCGTAGTACGTGACGATGCGGCCGGACATGTCGTCGGGCTGCAGCCCGGAATAATTCCAGACGACGCTGATCACCGGAATGCGGATATCCGGGAAGATGTCGATGGGCGTGCGCACTGCCGCCAGCGGTCCTGCGATCAGGATCAGCAGCGCCAGCACGACGAACGTATAGGGCCGGGTGAGCGCGAGCCGGACAATTTTCAGCATGGGGTGCTGCTCCGTTCAAAAGCGTCGTCAAGAAGAGCCGGCGGTGCGCGGCCTCGGGAAAACACCGACGCGCCGCCGATGACCGCATTCTGCGCAGCGGCCCCTAACAGCCGGTCGCTAAAAAGATGAAACAAGTTTTAGGTGGCGGCGGCCGGATTCAGCCGAGCATGTAGCCCGAGCCGCGGATCGTGCGGATCAGCGGCGCGCCGCCGGGACGGTTCACTTTCTTGCGCAGGCGGCCGACGTGCACGTCGATCAGGTTCGTGCCGGGATCGAAGCGGCAGCCCCACACGGCCTCGAAGATCATCGTGCGCGTGAGCACGCGTCCGGCGTGGCGCATCATGAATTCCAGCACGCGCCATTCGGTCGGCAGCAGCGCGAGTTCGCGACCGTCGAGCGTGACGCGGCGGCGCACCAGATCGAGTTCGAGCTCGCCCGCGCGCAACACCGTCTCGACCTGCGGGCCGCGCGGCCGGCGGCGAATCAGCACATCGATACGCGCGCACATTTCGTCGAGCGAGAACGGCTTGACGAGATAGTCGTCGCCGCCCGCGCGCAGCCCCTGGATGCGCTGGTCGACCTCGGACATCGCGCTCATCACGAGCACCGGCGTGTCGAGCCCGACGCCGCGCATGGTCGCGAGGATCGTGAGGCCGTCGAGGTCAGGCAGCATGCGATCGAGCGTGACGACGTCGTAGTCGGCGCTCATCGCCTTCGCCATGCCGTCCCGGCCGGTGCGCGCGACGTCGACCTCGTGGCCGGCGGCGCGCAGCGTCTGCGAGATGTGATCCGCGATCAGCGGATCGTCTTCGATCGTGAGGATGCGTGTCATCGACGAAGCGGACCAGGCAGCGTCACGCAGCGGCGAGCCGCACGGCTGCGCGCTCGTGCGCGCGGTAGTGGTCGACGACGTAGTCGATGAAGCTGCGCACCTTCAGCGTCAGATAGTTGCGGCTGGGATAAAGCATCGATACGCAGCGCGGGCCGCCGTTGACTTCGTAGCGCTCGAGCAGCGGCAGCAGCGTGCCTCGTGCGAGATCGTCGGCGACGAGCGGCTGCGGCAACTGCGTGATGCCCATGTGGTTGAGTGCCGCGAGCCGAACCATCATGCTGCCGGTCGATGCCAGTGCGTTGCCCGTATAGACGCGGTAGGAGCCGTCGACGTCCGAGAACTCCCAGCTGCGGGCGGTGCCGTTCGATACGGTCAGCAGGCTGTGTTCGTTCAGTTCGACCGGATCGTTCGGCGTGCCGTGGCGCGCGAGGTACTCGGGCGATGCGACGACCACGTCGCGCACGTTCATCAGCATCCGCGACACGCAGGTCGCGTTGATCAGGCGGCGATCGTCGCAGAAGCACACGTCGTAGCCGCCTTCGACCATGTCGACGTGCGTGTCGAACGTCGTGACGTCGAAGCGCACGCGCGGATGGTTCGCGCGATACGTCGACAGCAGCGCGCCGAGACCGGCCGCGACGGACGTGGCCGACGCGGCGATCCTCAGCGTGCCGCGCGGGTCGCGCGTGGCCTGCGCGAGATTCGACTCGATCTCGTCGAGCTTCTCGATGATCGTGCGGCATCCGTCGAGGTATTCGCGGCCGGTCTCGGTGAGCGACAGGCTGCGGGTCGTCCGGTTCAGCAGGCGCATGTTCAGATGCGCTTCGAGCATGCCGACGCTGCGCGTGACCGCAGCCGCCGACATCCCGAGCTGGCGGGCGGCGAGATTGAAACTCGACAACTCGACTACGCGCGTGAAGACGCGCATCGCTTGCAATTGATTCATGGTCTGCGGAAGGATGGAATTGACCGGAGGCCCGCGCCGACGAGGATCGATCGCTGCATCCTGCTGCGCTTGGCCGGCGAGATAGCGAGCCGATTATGGGAGGCGGATCCGGCGCGCACGCTTAAAAAACGACGCGGATCGGATGAAATTTCGTTTAAGGAAGCGGCCGGAGAGGAGAGGGCATGCGCTGCGCGGGCACACGATGAACGGCTTCGCGGCGGCGTCCGGCATCTAAAAAAAACTTCATGAAGCGACACCAAATCTTCAGGTGCGCGTGGGGGGCGGCTGCCGATAATAGCGCGAGACAGCTAGCCATGAGGAACGCAAGAAATGACGCAGCCGCTGAGTATCAAGATGATCGAGGAGCACGGCAAGCCGGTGGTGCTGGTGTCGATCGAACGTGGCGCCGCGGTGCTCGATCCCGAGGATGTCGACGCAGTGATCCAGTATCTGAGCCTGCTGCGTGCGTCGATGCAGCCGGCGGTGCCCGAAATGCCGCCGCGCGAGCACCAGTTCGTGACGGAAATGGACCCGTGCTGGTATGCGGAACGCCATCCGCTTTACGGCGGCGCGGTGCTGTTGCTGCGGCACACCGGCCTTGGCTGGGCGAGTTTCGCGCTGCCGCCGCAGAGCCTCGCGCGTCTGCACGGATCGCTGACGCAACTGCTCGAGGACGAGCAGCAGGTGATCGGCCTGCCGAACTGAGGACGAGGTGCCAGTCGGTTGCGCCGGCCCTGGCGCCGGCGGGCAGCGTGCGGTCGTGCGACTGCGCGACGGACGAGAGGGGCATCGCTCGACGCGAGGCGCGTGCGGGCTTCCGGAACACCGAAAGCCCGCCGCGGCGCAAGGGTGCTCAGAACGTGTGACGCAGCCCGACCCGGCCGACCGCCTGACGGCCGTTCGACGACGGATCGAAGCCCGCGACCTGCGCGACGGCACCGCCGGACGCCGTCTGCAGCGCCGCGAGCGCATAGATGGCCGTGCGCTTGGACAGTTCGTATTCGGCGCTCGCGTTCAATTGCCGGTATCGGGGCGCCTGGCCGGTCGCATGGTCGCGGCCGGTCGTGTACGTATAGCCGAGGCCGAAATTGAGCTGGCTCGTGGCGGCGAGCGTGCCGGCGATTTCGTAGTTCTGGAACTTCACGTCCTGCTCGTCGTCGCCCTGCTGGAAATCGACGTCGGTGAAGTTGCCCATCAGCTTGACCTTGCCGATCTGGTACGACGCGCCGGCCGCGAAGATGTTCTGGCTGCGCGCGTTCTCGAGGGCGTTGCCGTATACCGCGTTCGTGTAGCCGCTGCCGTTCTGGTAGCTCTGCACGGCCTGCTCCGGATCGTTGACGCGCAGATAGCCGACGCCTGCCGAGAACGGCCCGTTCGTATACGCGACGGCCGCGCTGTAGGCGGCGTTGTCGGAAAAGCGGCCGGCCAGGCCGCCGAACGAGTAGAGTGCCTCGCCGGTGAAGCCGGCGATCGTCGGGCTCGTGTATTTCACGGCGTTGCTGACCGCAAAGCCGTTGTCGAGGTTGTCCATGTCGTTCGGGTGGGAGAAATACCAGCCGCCGAAATAGCTGTTCAGCGAATACGGCTCGATCAGGTCGACGACCGGATCCCACTGGCGACCGAGCGTCACCGTGCCCAGGCGCTCGCTCGACAGCCCGACGTAGGCGTTGCGGGAGAACGCGAGGCCGCTGCCGAGCCCGCCGTTCGCGGAATTGAAGCCGCTTTCGAGATCGAAGATCGCGGCGAGCCCGCCACCCAGGTCTTCGCGACCGCGCAGCCCCCAGCGGCTGCCGGCGCTGACGCCGCTCGCCATCTGCCAAAGGTGCTGGTCGCCGACGTTCGACGCGAAGTCGATCCCGGTGTCGATGATGCCGTACAGCGTGACGCTGCTTTGCGCGTGTGCATGGGAGAACAGGCCGCAGCAGGCGAGCGCGCACGTCATGCGCAGTAACCGTGTCGTTTGATTCATGGATGGGTGTCTCGATCGGGTTGACGGATATCTTTTGCAGTCCTTTGTTAAAGGGCTGGTCGTCGACAATATAGCGTCGCCAATAGCGCGCGAGACGGAAATTCAGTCTTTCGGTTTTCGCGTTGGATTCGCGCACGTGTCAATCGACATGGGCGATTGAGCTTCGTGGGGCGCATGGGGACGACGATCGCGGCTGCGTGGTCTCGCCATACGCGAAATCCGGATTCGGACGGTCGAGAATGCGCGACGGCGCCATGTCCGGCGCAGTCGGCGCAAGCTGCCGGCGCAGCAGTGCTCTGGAGTAAAAGTGTGAGTGCATTGATCTAGCGCGGGTGTCCGAGGGGGCATTGAGCGCTCGCGCCGCGGCGAGCGACAAGCGGTGCCGTCGCCGTTTCGGCTCCCCAAGTATTTCTGGCGCGGCCGGTCCACGCATCGCGGCTAGAACTCTTCGTACCGTACGGAGACCAGCGGCGGTTTGTCGCCGCGCCGGGCCATCATCCGGTATGCCCATCTCGATGTTTACCCGACCTCAAGTCCGCGGCCGTGCCGCCGTTAAGTCAGGAACGCATGCGCAACATCCGTCGGGAACCTAGCGCGCGTGAGATCAAGGAGACCCACCAAAGTGAACTTCTTCGGAATCGGCCGCGGCGGCCGCGCGTCGCGCGCACTCGTCGGCGACATCGCCGAGCAGGCCGGCAGGCTCGGCATCGAGATCTGCGACGTATCGGGTCACGTCGAGGAAGTCGCGACCCGTGTCGCTCGGCAGGCGGAGCTCTGCCACACGTTGCGCGAGTCGGCCGCCTTCACGCTTCGCGGCAACCACCGGATCGCCGAGGCCGCACAGCAGGTGCGCGACGTCAGCGCCAATGCGTCGAACGCGGTTCGGCAGTCACAGCAGACGATCGAAGCCTCGCTCGCGGACATTCATGGGCTCGTCGAGGGCGTCACCACGATCAGCGATCAGATGGGCGCCCTACGCGACGCGCTCGACCATGTGCGGGCGGTGTCCGAGGAGATTTCGGTCATCGCACGCCAGACCCACCTGCTCGCGTTGAACGCCGCGATCGAGGCCGCCCGCGCGGGCGAATCGGGTCGCAGCTTCGCGGTCGTCGCGGCGGAGGTCAAGAATCTGTCCGCGAAGACCGGGCAGGCGACCGCCCAGATCGAGACGACCCTTGCGCGGCTCGCCGAGCAGACCGAACACCTGATCGCGGAAGGAACCGGCAACGCCGCGCGCGCACATCGCGTGCGCGAGGGCACGCGCACGATCGGCGAAGTCGTGCACGCGACCGGCAACGCGATCACCGAGCTCGCCGGCGAGGCCGAACAGATCGCGTCGCTGACGGACGAGATCGAGACGCAGTGCCACCGTCTCGACGAACAGGTGGGCGAGATGGCGTCCGGCGTCAAGAACTCGAGCGACAACTTCTCGCAGGCCAAGGACCGGCTCGGCAATCTGCTCACCGTTTCCGAGACGCTGATCGAGCTCACTGCCGCGACCGGCATCGAATCGCCTGACACGCGCCTGATCGACACCGCGCGGAGCACGGCCGCCGCGATCGGCAAACTCTTCGAGGAGGCGGTCGGCCGCGGCGATATCGCACTCGACGCGCTGTTCGACGCGCACTACGAACCGATTCCCGGCACCGACCCGCAGCAGTTCATGACGCGCTTCACGGCGTTTACCGATCGCGTGCTGCCGGCCGTCCAGGAGCCGGTGCTCGACCTCGACGAACGCATCGTCTATTGCGCCAGCTTCGACCGGCAGTGCTACCTGCCAACCCACAACCGCAAGTTCTCGCTGCCGCAGCGCGCGGATGCCGCATGGAACGCGGCGAACTGCCGGAACCGCCGGATCTATACGGACCGGACGGCGCGCATGTCCGTGTCGCATACCAAGCCGTTCCTGTTGCAGACCTATCGCCGCGACATGGGCAACGGCCAGTTCGCGCTGATGAAGGACGTGTCTGCGCCCATCGTCGTCGGCGGAAGGCCATGGGGTGTCCTGCGGATCGGCTACAGCGTCTGAATCGGCGCTTACCGCTCCAGTCCCACGCGCATCGGCCGCTGATCACTGCGCTCGTGAGCGTCGACCAGCCACCGTGTAACTGTGGATGTCTGTCGCTCAAAGCTTGCGCGCTCTACAATCCGGGCGACATCGCCCATCGACGTGGAAGTGGTGCGCGTTATCTGCAAGGCGATACGTCGCGTACGGTGCTGGTTGAGGACAGCCAGTCGTGATTGGCCGTCTCAGCACGGGGATCACGTGCCGTAGATGTTCTCGCAGAGCGCGACACTCGCCCCCAGCTTCCGGGAGAGATCGGCGGCCGCATCCAGTTGCGGTCGATCCAGCTCGCCCGACTCGTGCGCGGCGCTGAGGCGAGACGCCGGACCGGAAAGCGTCAGCGCCGCCATGAACTTGTCGCCGGCGCCGAAGATCGGCACCGCGAACGCCGCCGTGTGCACATCGCGTGCACCCGCGGTGAAGAGGGGCAGTGCGGGCGGCTTGTCATAGATCGGTTCGCCGAGTCCCCAGAAACGGATCACCTGGCTGATGGCCGTGTCATCGAGCGGCAGCATCGTCCCCGCGAGCCGCGTTTCACGCAGGCCTTCGGACGGCTCGGCCCGAAACAGGCAGAGCCGTTGCCCGCTGTCGTGCACGTAGTACGATGCGCTTTCCTTCGTCAGCGCCGCCAGCGCATGCAGCGCCGGTTCGACCACCGTGGACAGATGGAACGACTGCTCGTACAGCTTGCCGAGGTAAAGCACGCGGTGCCCAAGTGAATAGTTGCCGGACTGCGCGCGCACGACATAGCCCATTCGCTCCAGCGAGTTCATCAGCCGATAGACCGTCGTCTTGTGCATGCCGGATGCCTGCGACAGCGTCGCGAGCGATTGCGATTCGGCGCCGGGCTTGAAGCAGTCCAACAACGAAAGCGCTTTTTCCACGGCAACGACCCCGTCGTTTCCCATTCCTTTTCTCCCGTCGATATTCCCCCGTAATTGTACAGAGTAAAACGCTGGTTTACCACGTAAAAGGGTAAACGCCAGTGCCATGGCGTGCCTCGTCTGGCTATAGTGATTTCACTACGTACACCAGTGTTGTACAGAGTACAACGAATAACCCGAGGTCGAATCATGAGCAAGACATCCGTCAGCACTTCTCCGATCAATCGCGACATCGAACGCGTCTCGCCCGAACTCGTTCAGGCGGCCGCGCGCTACCAGGCCGCGATCCTGGCCGACGTCGCGGGCCGTCGCGGCACGGTGCATGGCCGCGTGCGGCCGTTGTCGCCGAAGATGAAGGTCGCCGGCCCGGCAGTCACGGTCGAAGTCCGCGCGGGCGACAACCTCGCGATCCATGCGGCGCTCGCCGTCGCGAAGCCGGGCGACGTCGTCGTGGTCGATGGCAAGGGCGACATCTCGTGCGCGCTGCTCGGCGAAATCATGGCGGCGCAGGCGAAGGCGAGCGGCATCGCGGGCATCGTCATCGACGGCGCGGTGCGCGACGCGCACGAACTGGCCAACGGCGACTATCCGATCTTCTCGGCCGGCCTCAATCCGTGCGGCCCGACCAAAAGCGTCGCGGGGCGCGTGAATGCGCCGATCTCGCTGGGCGGCACGGCGGTGAATCCGGGCGACCTGGTGGTCGGCGACGCCGACGGCGTTGTCGTCATTCCGCGCGCCGATGTCGCGCGCATCGTCGATCTCGCGCAGAAAAAGCTCGACGTCGAAACCGCGCGTATCGCGGCGATCCACAAGGGCGACGTTCGTCCGGGCTGGATCGAGAAGGAATTGCGCGCAGCGGGCATGCTGGCCGAAGGCGAGGCTCTGTGATGCAGACGGCTTCGCATAAGTCCGTGGTCCTCGTGACCGCCGCCGATCTCGCGCCGCAAGCGCTCGAGATGCTTGCGCAGTTCGACGTCGTGTTTGCCGGCAAGCAACCGACCGAAGACGATATCGTCGCGCTCTGCATCAAGCACAAGCCGGTCGCGATCATCGTCCGGTACGGCAAGATCAACGCCCGCATCATGGACGCCGCCGAAAACCTGCAAGTGATTTCGAAGCACGGCAGCGGCATCGACGTGATCGATCAGGACGCTGCCGCCGCACGCGGCATCGCGGTGCGCGCCGCTGTCGGCGCGAACGCGGCCGCCGTAGCCGAGCACGCATGGGCGCTGATGCTCGCCTGTGCGAAGTCGGTCCCGCAGCTCGATATCCGCATGCGCGAAGGCCATTGGGACAAGTCCACGCACAAGTCCGTCGAACTCGACGGGCGCACGCTCGGCCTCGTCGGGCTCGGCGCGATCGGCCGGCGCGTGGCCGCGATCGGCGCGGCGTTCGGCATGAAGGTTCTCGCGTTCGATCCGTTCGCGAAGGAAGCGCCCGCCGGTGTGAAGCTCGTGCCGCTCGACACGCTGTACGCGGAATCGGACGTCGTGTCGCTGCATTGTCCGCTGACGGCCGACAACCGCCGGATGCTCAACCGCGACACGCTTGCGCGTTTCAAGCGCGGGGCGATTCTCGTCAACACCGCACGCGGCGGCTTGATCAACGAAGCCGCGCTTGCCGACGCGCTGGCGAGCGGCCAGTTGCGCGCGGCCGGGCTCGACAGCTTCGACGTCGAGCCGATGACGGCGCCGCACCCGTTCCAGCAAATCCCCAACGTGATTCTGTCTCCGCATATCGGCGGCGTCAGCGATGCCGCATACGTGAACATGGGGAAGGGCGCGGCCGCCAACCTCCTCGCGGTGCTGGACGAACGCGCGCACAGCGCGGCTTGAACCCTGAACATCGAGGTACGCATGTTTTATCTAACGAATCCCGACGTGCGCGAAGCCGAAGTGTTCACGCGCATGCCGGACAAGTTTCGCAAGCCGGACGTTCGCACGGAATGGGCGCGCGCGAATCGCGGCGGAATGGTCACGGATTCCTTTCTCGAAGGGCCGGTCTGGGATCCGGACGGCTATCTGTTTGTCACCGACATTCCGCACGGGCGCGTCTTCCGCATTTCGCCGTCAGGCGACTGGGATCTCGTCGCCGAATACGAGGGCGAGCCCAACGGGATGAAGCGCTTCGACGCATCGCACCTGATCATCACCGACTACCGCAACGGCTTGATGCTGCTCGATATCGAGCGCGGCGAAGTCCGTCCGTATCTCGAGCGCCGCAACACCGAGCGCTTCAAGGGCGTGAACGACCTGACGTTCGACTCGGCCGGCAACATCTATTTCACCGACCAGGGGCAGACCGGGCTGCACGATCCAACCGGCCGCGTGTATCGGCTGTCGCCCGACGGCAAGCTCGACCTGCTGCTCGGCACCTGCCCAAGCCCGAACGGCCTCGTCCTGTCGCGCGATGAGAAAGTGCTGTTCGTCGCGATGACGCGTGGCAATGCCGTCTGGCGCATGCCGCTGCAGGCCGATGGGTCGGTCACGAAGGTCAGCCAGTTCTTCACGTCATACGGACCGAGCGGTCCCGACGGCCTCACCGTCGATCTCGAAGGCCGCCTGTTCGTCGCGAATCCGGGGCTCGGCCGCGTGTGGGTGCTCAACCACTGCGCGGAGCCCGTCGAGATCCTGACCGGACCGAAGGGCGCGTCGCTCACAAGCGTGTGCTTCGGCGGCCCGGACATGAAGACGCTTTTCATCACCGAATCGACGTCCGGTTCGATTCTGAAAGCGGATATGAGCATTGCCGGTCCGCTGCCGAAACAGGCAACGAAGAAGGACTGAGACCACGAGCCGGGAAGCCGCTCGTCCGCTTCCCGCCCGTATGCCGAAAGATCGCGCCGCCAGCCGCGCGACGAAGGAGACAAGCATGACCATTTCGCACGTGCTGCGTGCCGGCGATGACGCATTGCGCGCCGACGCGCCATCCGCCGAGCGCCTTGCCGACGACGATTACGCGGCCAGCGAGCGCACGCTCGCCAAGGCGTTCCGGCGCATTCTGCCGTTCATCTTCGTCTGCTACGTGATCAGTTATCTCGACAGGACCAACGTCGGTTTTGCCGCGCTCACGATGAACAAGGATCTCGGCCTCACGGCCGAGCAGTTCGGTTTGGGTGCCGGCCTGTTTTTCATCGGCTATTTCCTGTTCGAGATTCCGAGCAACCTGATCATGCAGAAGGTCGGCGCGCGCGTGTGGATCGCGAGAATCATGATCACGTGGGGCCTGTTCTCGATGGCGACGGCGTTCGTCGTCGGGCCGAAGAGCTTCGCGGCTGCGCGTTTTCTCCTCGGGCTTGCCGAGGCGGGGTTCACGCCCGGCATCTATCTCTACTTCACGCACTGGTTTCCCGGAAAGTGGCGCGCGAAGGTGACGGCCGCATTCCTCGTCGGCATTCCCGTCGCGAACATGATCGGCTCGCCGATTTCCGGCGCGCTGCTCGAACTCGGCGGCCTGCATGGGCTGCGCAGCTGGCAGTGGCTGTTGCTGATCGAAGGCGTACCGGCCGTGCTGCTCGGCATCGCGTGTCTGTTCGTGCTGGCCGACCGTCCGGAGAAAGCCGCGTGGCTCAGCGACGAAGAGAAGGCGTCGCTCGCGAAGCGCCTCGCGTTCGAACAGCGCGACATCGGCGCGAAGCACGGCACCAACCTGCGCGACGCAATGACGAACTGGCGCGTGTTCGTGCTCGCGTTCATCAACTTCTGCGGGATCGTCGGCTCGCTCGGCGTCGGCTTGTGGATGCCGCAGATCATCAAGCAGTTCGGCGTCGAACACGCGGTGGTTGGCTGGCTGACGGCCATTCCGTATGCGATCGGTGCCGGCGTGATGCTCTGGTGGGCGCGTATCGCGAATCGCGCGGCCAACCGCATTCCGTATGTCGCAGGCGCACTGGCCGTCGCTGCCGTGGCGTTGTGCGCGAGCGCCTTCATTCATGAGCCGGCTTTCAAACTGATCGCACTATGCGTCACGGTGAGCGGGATCCTCGCGTTCCAGGCGACGTACTGGGCCATCCCGTCGGGATTCCTCACCGGCCGGGCCGCCGCGGGCGGGCTCGCGCTGATCGTGTCGGTCGGCAATCTCGGCGGCTTCGTCGGGCCGTCGATGATCGGCGCGCTCAAGCAATTCTCCGGCGGCTTTACCGCGCCGCTCGTCGCCGTGTCCGGTGTGCTGCTGCTCGGCGCATTGACCATTGCATGGCTCGGCGATCCGGGCTCGGGCGCCGGCGAAGCGCCCGCAGCCCGCGAGCCGTGAATCTTTCTTCGTCAGACCACCCACAAAAACAGTTTGGAGACTCCATGTTGTCGAATCAGGCCAGCCGGAATACCCGCCCGACCTCCCGCTTCGTGCTCGGCGCCATTACCGTCGCGAGCGCGACCTCGTGGTGCGGCGCCGCCCATGCGGAAAGCAGCGTCACGCTGTACGGCATTGCCGACGTCGGTATCGAGCACATCAACAACACGAGCACCGGCGGCGCGCAGACGCGCGAAGCGTCGGGCAACCTGTCCGGTTCGCGCTGGGGGCTGAAGGGAGTAGAGGATCTCGGCGGCGGCATGAAGGCCATTTTCCAGCTGGAAGGCGGCTTCAACATCAATGACGGCACGACCGCGCAGTCGACCAAAGGTCTCGGTTCGAATGCGGCCACGACGTCGCGGATTTTCGGGCGGCAGGCCTGGGTCGGGCTGTCGTACCGCGGTCAGCAACTGACGTTCGGCCGCCAGAACTCGCTCTTCTACGAACAGGCCGTGGCGTTCGACCCGATGGGCGCGTCGTCTCGATACTCGGTGCTGTCGCTCGACTACGCAGCGGCCGCGCGGATCGACAATTCGGCGAAGTACACCGGCGTGTTCGGTCCGCTGACGGCGCAGGCAATGTACAGCACCCGCTACGACACCGGGTACGGCGCCGAGGTGCCGGGAGCGCAACTCACCGGCCGCTTCTTCAGCGGGGCGCTGAATTTCGCGCAAGGATCGTTCGCCGCGAGCGTGTCGTACGAGCAGCGCAACAGCAACACCGTTGCGTCGAACACGGGCACCGAGCGCCGCGCGACGGCCGCCGCGTCGTATGCGATCGGACCTGTGAAGGGATTCGCCGGTTATCGCTACCTCCATGCGTCGAACGCGTTCCTGCCGGCGAACCCGATCCGTGTCGCGAACGGCTCCGAAGCCAGCGCGGCGAACCTGTACTGGGCTGGCGCGCAATACGCGGTGTCGCCGGCGTTCGTGGTCACGGCAACCGCCTATTACCAGGACGTGCATTCGACGAGTGCCGATCCGTGGCTCGCCGTGCTCGGTGTGGACTATCTGCTGTCGAAGCGCACCGACATCTACGCAACGGCGGGTTTCGCGCGCAACAAGGGCGGCTCCGCGCTCGGCGTGAATGGCTACGGCACGGTCGCCCCCGATCACAACCAGACGGGCGTGGTGATCGGCATGCGCCAGAAGTTCTGAGGCGAGCGCGATGCAGACCGTTCACGCGCCCCATCTGCCCGTCAGGCCCGAGTGGCTTGCATTGCGCGACGAGCCGGTGCTCGAACCCGCGCTGCCCATCGTCGACGCCCATCATCACCTGTGGGATCGACAGAGCGGGCGCTATCTCGCGGACGAATTCGGCGCGGACGTGCATGGCGGGCATCGGGTCGTGTCGACGGTCTACGTACAGTGTCGGTCGATGTTGCGTGCAAGCGGGCCGGACGCGTTCAAGCCGGTTGGCGAAGTGGAATTCGCGAACGGCATCGCCGCGATGTTCGAAAGCGGCGCATACGGCCCCGCGCGGTGCTGCGAGGCCATCGTCGGCGGCGCCGAATTGTCGCTCGGCGCGCAACTCGATGCGGTGCTCGACACGATGCTGCAGGTGTCCGGCGGGCGGCTGCGCGGCATCCGCAATCCGCTCGCGTGGCATGCGAGCCCCGACGTGCGGTCGAGCCCGGTGACACCGCCGCGCGACCGGATGTCGGATCCGGCTTTCCGGCAGGGCGTGACGACGCTCGCGCGCTACCGGTTGTCGCTCGATGCGTGGGTCTATCACACGCAGCTCGACGACCTCTACGACCTGGCGCGCGCATGCGAGGACGTCATCGTCGTCATCGACCATTTCGGCGGCCCCGTCGGCGTGGGCCCGCATGCCGGACGGCGTGCGGAAGTCCACGCACGATGGAAACGGCACCTCGCGCGTCTGGCCGCACTGCCGAACACGCGCATGAAGCTCGGCGGCGCGGGCATGACCGTGTTCGGTTACGCGTTCGCCGCGCGCGAACTGCCGCCGTCGTCGCAGGAACTGGCGGCCGCATGGCAGCCGTATTTCGACACCTGCGTCGAACTTTTCGGCGTCGATCGCTGCATGTTCGAGAGCAACTTTCCCGTCGACAAGGGGATGTTCAGCTATCGCGTGCTGTGGAACGCCTTCAAACGACTCGCGTCCGCGATGTCGGCCGATGAAAGGGCCGCGCTGTTCAGCCGGACGGCCGCATCGACGTATCGCATCGCGATTCCCGGAGACAACCCATGAAGACGAGTGCAACCGTGGCGACGCAGGACATCGATTCCGCAGCCGCGGAACAGAGGCTCACGCGCATTACCCGTATCGAGCGGCGTTCGCTGTCGCTCGCGGGGCTCGGCTGGACGTTCGAGAGCTACGACTCGTTCCTGCTTTCGCTGCTGCTGCCGACGCTCGCGCTGCAGTTCGGGCTGAGCAAGGCGCAGCTCGGCATTTTCACGAGCGTCACGGCGGCCGGACAGATCGTCGGCGGCATTCTGTTCGGCTTCGTGTCCGACCGGATCGGGCGCGTGCGCACCGCGCTGCTCTGCGTCGGCATCTATTCGCTGTTCTCCGGCCTGATCGCATTCGCGCCCGACGCGCACTGGTTTGCGACGTTGCGCTTTTTCGGCGCGCTCGGCATGGGCGGCACCTGGACCGCCGGCGCGGCGCTCGTCGCGGAGACCTGGCATCCGAGCCGGCGCGGCAAGGGCGGCGCGCTGATGCAGATGGGCCTGCCGATCGGCGCGATTCTGGCGATCGCGATCTCGGGCGTCGTCGGTGCCGCGCATGGCGGATTGACCGGCGACAGCTGGCGTTTGCTGTTCCTGATCGGTGCGTCGCCTTTCTTCATTCTGTTCTGGGTCGCGCGCAGGACGCCGGAATCGCCGATCTGGCTCGAACGCAGGCACGCGAAGTCGCAGGCCCGCAAGCCCGACACGGCAAGTCACGAGAAGCTGAACGTGCGCGGCCTGCTCACCGCGTTCTGCTTCATCTTCTTTCTGCAGTACCTGTACTGGGGCGTATTCACGTGGACGCCGACGTTCCTCATCACGGTGAAGCACCTCGACTTCGTGCATAGCCTGAAGTTCGTGCTGGCGCTGCAGTTCGGCGCGATCACCGGGTTCCTGCTGTTTTCGGCATGGGTCGACCGGCTCGGGCGGCGGCCGATGTTCCTGGCCTACCTGCTGGTCGGTGCGCTGGCCGTCGGGGTGTACATCGTGTCGGCGAATCCGTTGCTGCTGATGACCGCGATCTTCCTGACCGGCTTCAGCGTGAACGGCATCTTCGCGGGCGCCGGTCCATTCCTCGCCGAGATCATCGGCAACACGGCATCGCGCGGGTTCTTCATGGGCCTCGCGTACAACGGCGGCCGGCTCGGCGGCTTCATCGCGCCGCTGATCATCGGTGCGCTGGCGTCGACGTCGGGCGGTTTCGTGCTCGGGCTCGCAACGACGATCGTCGCGTTCATCGCCGCGGCCGCGGTCGTACTGTTCGCGCCCGAAACGCGCGGAAAGGCGCTGTCGTGAACGTGGCGGCGCAGGCGGGTTGGGTGAGCAAGCTGTTTCCCGCGCTGACGGAGGCATCGCTGCGGCGCTATCTGAGCGGGCAGGTCGCGTCGGTGCTCGGCAGCTGGACGCAGAACGTCACGCTGAATCTGCTGACCTATCACCTGTCCGGATCGGCGGCGATCCTGGCGCTGCTCAACTTTTTGCTGTACGGGCCGCAGCTGATCGTCGCGCCGGTGGCGGGTTCGCGCATCGGCTCGGCCAACGCGCGCCGCGTGACGCTATGCGTGCTGACGACATCGCTGCTGCTGACGGCCAGCCTCTTCACGTTGTCGCTGCTCGGCCTGCTCGGCGTGAAGCTGATCCTCGCGCATGCGCTCGCGATCGGCGTGTCGAGCGCGGTGGAGACGCCCGCGCGGCAGGTGCTGCTGCTGACGAGCCTGCAGGATGCGACGCACACCTCCAACGCGGTCGCGATGAACACGATGGTCTACAACGTCGGGCGCATGGTCGGCCCGACCATCGCCGGATTCGTGTATCCGACGCTGGGGCCGAGGACGTCGTTTGCGATCTATGCGCTCGCGTTGTGCTTCATGGCGGCGTGCGTGCGCTCGATCCGGACCGCGTCGGTGAATCGCCCAGCGCGCGCGGACAGCGGCTTGCGCGACGCGGTCGGCTACGTGCTGTCCGATGCGTTCTCGGCCCGCTATCTGCCGATTCTCGCGTGCATCGGCCTGTTTGCCGGCAGCTATCAGACGCTCGTGCCGCTGCTCGCTGACCAGGGCTTCCACGACGCGGCGCGCTTTACCGGCGTGTTCTTCGCCTGCGCCGGCGCCGGCTCGTTGAGCGCGGCGGTGCTGCTGTCGTCGGCGTTGGGGCCGCGTGCGTCGCACCGGTTCATCGCGTATGCACCGTGGACGGCAGTCGGCGCGCTGGCCGTGCTGGCCGCGACGACCGATGCGGCGGGATCGATTCCCGCGTTCTATGCGCTCGGCTTCAGCCTCACGTTCGCGGCCACGTCGACCAACGCGACCATTCAGCGCCAGTGTCCGGACCACGTGCGCGGCGGGCTCGTCGGGATGTACGGGATGGCCTACAACGGCACGATGCCGTTCGGCTACCTGCTCGTCGGCAGCGCATCGGAGGCGCTCGGCGTCCGACACACCTTTGCCGCCATGGCCACCGTGCTCGCGTGCGGCGTCGTTGCGGTCATCGCGTGGCAACGGTTTACAGGAACGCGCTCAGGCGCACAATAAAGGAGACAACATGCAAACCGCTTTCATGGACGCGTCCGCGATCGAGCGCCGGACCATACGAAAGGTCGTCTGGCGACTCATTCCCTTTTTGATGCTCTGCTACCTGCTTGCCTTCATCGACCGGGGCAACGTTGGGATGGCGTCGCTGCAGATGAACCATGACCTCGGGATGTCGGCGCAGGTGTTCGGGTTCGGCAGCAGCCTGTTCTTCATTTCATACTTCTTCTTCGAAGTGCCGAGCAACCTCGCGCTGCAGAAATACGGCGCGCGGATCTGGATCGCGCGAATCATGATCACGTGGGGCATCGTGTCGGCGGCGACCGCGCTCGTGCACAACGCGACGACGTTCTATGCGGTGCGCTTCCTGCTGGGCGCGGCCGAAGCTGGCTTCTTCCCCGGTGTGCTGCTGTATTTGTCGTACTGGATTCCCACGCAGTATCGTGCGCGGATCGTCGCGACGTTCATGGTCGCGATTCCGGCCGCCAGCTTCATCGGCTCGCCGATCTCCGCGCTGCTGTTGCAGATGGACGGCGTCTGGGGCCTGCGTGGCTGGCACTGGCTGTTCATTCTCGAAGGCGTGCCGACCGTGCTGCTCGGCATCGCTTGCCTGTTCATGCTGACGAACAAGCCGGACGATGCGAGGTGGCTCGACGACGACGAGCGCGCATGGCTCTCGAGCGCGCTGGCTGCCGGCCACAAGACGCGCAAGAAGGTGCCGTCGCTGCCGCTCACGCAGCTGTTCCGCAACCGCTACGTGCTGTGCCTTGCGCTCGTCGACACGTGCGCTTCCGCGGCGGGCAGCACGCTGTCGGTGTGGCAGCCGCAACTGCTCAAGTCGTTCGGCTTGACCGTCATGCAGACCGGCCTGTTGAACTCGGTGCCGTACGCGGTGGCCTCCGTGCTGATGGTTTACTGGGGCCGGCGCTCGGATCGCGTCGGCGAGCGGCGCTGGCACACGGTCGTGCCGATGCTGCTGATCGGCGTGGGCCTGTTCGCGACGTCGCTGAGCGGATCGCTGCTGCCGACGGTCTGCATGCTCTGCGCGGTGCTGGTCGGTGCGTATTCGTTCAAGGGGCCGTTCTGGGCGCTCGCCACCGACATGCTGTCCAACAGCACCGTGGCGGCCGGGCTCGCGACGGTCAATGCGATCGCGAACCTGCTCGGCGGCGGGCTGATGGTGAACGTGTACGGATGGGTGAAGGCGGCGACGGGCAGCTATGCGCTCGCGTTGATGCCGCTCGCGATCCTCACGCTCGTGAGCGTCGCGACGCTGTTGCTGCTCACGCGCAATCATTCGGCCGGCAAGCTGGTCGGCACGACGGGGACGATCTGATCATGGCGCGCATCGCGAGACGCGAATTCCTCAGGATCGCCGGCGCGACGCTGGCTTCGGCTGCATTGCCGCGGCTGGTCGCTGCCGACGAAACGTGGTCGGGCGGCACCGAGCGGCCGATGTTCCAATTGCCCGAAGGGGCGATCGACTGCCACATGCACATCTACGACGACCGGTTTCCGGTCGCGCCGGGCACGACGCTGCGCCCGCCGAATGCGACCGTCGCGCAGTACCGGCGCGTGCAGACGCGGATCGGCGTGAAGCGCAACGTGGTCGTGACGCCGTCGACGTACGGGACGGACAACCGCTGCACGCTGGCGGCGCTCGCGCAGTTCGGCGCCGACGCGCGCGGCGTGGCCGTCGTCGACGGCACCGTGAGCGACGACGAACTTCGGGCGCTCGATCGCGGCGGCATCCGTGCGATCCGGTTCAACCTGAGCTATCCGGGCGCGACGACGCTCGACATGCTGGCGCCGCTCGCCGCGCGTATCGCGAACCTCGGCTGGCATATCGAACTGGTGGTGCAGGGCGCGCGGCTGCCGGAACTCGAGCGTCATCTTGCGGTGCTGCCTTGTCCGCTCGTCATCGACCATATCGCGCATGTGCCGCAGCCCGGCGGGCTGTCGTCGGCCGCGTTTCGCACCGCGCAACGCCTCGTCGAGAAGGGCCGTACGTGGATCACGTTGTCGGGGCCGTACGTCGACAGCAAGACGGGCGCGCCTGCCTACGACGACGTCGCGCCGGTCGCGAAGGCGCTGATCGACATGGCGCCGGAACGCATGCTGTGGGGCACCGACTGGCCGCACCCGACGCAGAAGACGGACAAACCGGACGACGCGAGCATGCTGGACGTGATCGCCGGGTGGATCGGGCGTCCGGACTGGCAGCAGCGGATATTCGTCAGTAACCCTGCAAAACTGTACGGATTTGCATAGCGCAGACGGGATGTCGCGAAAGGAGCGGTCAACTTTGATCTCCGCGGTGGCGACATGCACCGCTTTCGCGACCGCGCTTCGGCGGTTTGCCGAAGCGACGGTTAAAGTCTGCGATGAAGGAGGGCGCATACGCATTGGCAGCCTCCCGTGTGCTGATTCCGCGCAGTCTAAGCTCTTCGACGAGCCGGTCCTGCAACCTCAGATCGGCCCGTTCCACACGGCCCTTGGCCTGACTTGAGTTTGCACAGAACGCGTCGACATTGAGTTCGTGCAGTGCTCGGCCAAACTGCGTGACGCCTTTGCCGGCAGTCTCCGAACCAGCGTCGGCCCGAAAATCGGCGTAGCGATCCCGGATGATCGTCAGGGCCCGCTGGGCCAACTCCGCATCCAGCCGCCGGTTGCCAGGACCGCCACGCTTGCGCGAGGTCAGGCCCGCCGCGCCAGACTCCCGGTATCGAATCACCAGTCGCTCGATCTGCCGGACCGTCAGGCCCAGGCGTTCGGCCGCGCGACCAGGCTTCAGCCCCAAATCCACCACGGCCTGGATTACCTTCAGACGGTCGAGTTCTCGCATGTTCAATGTCACCAGAGCTGTTCGGTGCATCGCCGGCTCCATGATCTGACGGGGAGCCGGCAAGCTTACCGAGGTCCAAAACGCGACATTTCTAAATGGCTGGAACACGACATTTCTAAAAAGCTACTACATCGTTCCAGATGATAATCCGCATTATGTAAAGTCAAATGCGCGACAATGTGACTGCCAATCTACCGCTTGCGAATGACGAACGGTGCTTTGTAATGTCGACCACGGGCAGCTTTTCGACTATCTCAAACTGCTACGCTCGTTCGAGTGTCGTCTGCTGCTTTAACTGCATTCCGGGGCACGATAACGTGAACGCTCCATGTCCACCGGATCCCGGCATTTCTGCAGCCACCATGTATCGTTACAACGAATTCGACAAGGCCTTCGTGGCGAATCGCGCCGCTCAGTTTCGCGATCAGATCGAGCGCTGGCAAAGTGGCAAACTCAGTGACGCAGAGTTTCTGCCACTGCGTCTCCAAAACGGTTGGTACGTGCAGCGTCACGCTCCGATGTTGCGTGTCGCCGTTCCGTACGGCGAACTCTCAAGTGCGCAGATTCGCGTTTTGGCACGCATTGCTCGCGAGTACGACGAGCCTGATACCGAAGTCTACCGTCGAGCACTTGATGCCCAGCGTAAACTTGGCACCGAACGCCTGCCGACGCATCAGGCGCACTTCACGACCCGAACGAATGTCCAGTACAACTGGATTCCGCTCTCCAAAGCCGCCGACGTGATGGATCTTCTCGCAACCGTCGACATGCACGGCATACAGACGAGCGGCAACTGCATCCGAAACATATCCTGCGACGAGCGAGCAGGTGTTGCGCCGGACGAAATTGCAGATCCGCGGCCTTTTGCAGAACTGATGCGCCAATGGACGACGCTGCATCCCGAATTCGCATTCCTGCCGCGCAAGTTCAAGATCGCCATTTCCGGCTCCACCGAGGACCGTGCGGCAACGGGCTGGCACGACGTCGGACTGCGACTCGTCCAAGACGAGGACGGCGAACTTGGATTTCGCGTATTGGTGGGCGGTGGCATGGGCAGAACGCCGGTGATCGGCGTCGTGCTGCGCGAATTCCTTCCGTGGCGGCACATCATGAACTACATCGAGGCCGTTGTCCGCGTGTACAACCAGTTCGGCCGAAGAGACAACAAATACAAAGCTCGGATCAAGATCCTCGCAAAGGCTGAAGGCCAGCGTTTCATCGACGAGGTCGAAGAGGAATTCAGGCAAATCGTGGACTGTGACGGGGGGCCCCATACGATCCCGCAGGCAGAGTTGGATCGCATGAGGTCGTACTTCGCGGTGCCGCCCGAAGTGGCCGCGAGTCGCCCCGCCGATCCGGAAGCGGAAGTTGTGCGTACGGCAACTGCACGGCAGTCTCCCCAATTCGCGCGCTGGCTCGAGCGTAACGTCGCGTCACACCGCGATCCGTCGCTGCGCATCGTCACCCTCTCCTTCAAGCGACCATTGCAGTCACCAGGAGATGCGTCTGCAGAGCAACTCGAACGGATCGCAGAGCTCGCGGATCGCTTCTCGGCAGGCGAAGCACGCGTCACCCATAGCCAGAATATCGTGCTGCCCTGGGTTCATGTCGACGATTTGCTCCCGCTCTGGCACGCGGCGGTTGCCGTGCAACTCGCAAGCGCAAATGTACATTTGCTCACTGACATGATCTCGTGCCCTGGCGGCGACTTCTGCGCGCTCGCCAATGCTCGGTCGCTACCGGTTGCGCAAAGCATCATGGAGCGCTTCCAGGATCTCGACGAACTGAATGACATCGGCGAAATCGACCTCCACATCAGCGGCTGTATCAATTCGTGTGGACATCATCACAGCGGGCATATAGGCATCCTCGGCGTCGACAAGGACGGCGCGGAGTGGTACCAAATCACACTGGGTGGAGCAGACGGCTCCGCGCGCAGCGGCGTTGCACGGCCCGGCAAGGTCATCGGCCCGTCGTTCGCGGCACATGAAGTAACCGATGCCGTCGGGGCGGTGCTCGATTGTTATCTGGCGCTACGTGCGCGGTCGGGCGAACGCTACGAGACCTTTATCGAAACGTTGCGCCGGGTCGGACTCGAACCGTTCAAGTCGGCTGCCGATGCGGCTCGCACAACCGCGGAGACTCTCGCATGAACGCCGTTGCACGCATTCGTCTTCTCGACGCGGGCGAACATGCCGCCGACGCCGCCCCATCCGTACTCACGTTGCCGAACGATGCCGACCCGCGCGTGTACGCGCTCCAGATCGCAACCGCGACGCGCGTCGATTTGCATTTCCCGTCGTTTACTGACGGGCGAGCGTATAGCCAGGCTTATTACCTGCGCCGACGGCTCGGCTTCAAGGGCGACTTGCGGGCCACTGGTGAGGTTCTCGTCGATCAATTGCAGCAGATGGAGCGCATGGGTTTTTCGAGTGCGGTACTGAAGGAGGGCTCCGACAGCGAAGCGGCCCGGCGGCAGCTGGAACGATTTGCGGCGTTCTATCAGGGCGATGTCACGCGTGCAGCACCCTATCGTGAGCAGGACGTAGGTCGCTGAACGACTACTGCTTCATGTGGGTTCACGACGCGAGATCGCTCGGCAATTTGATCTTCTTCCCAGTATTGCAGCAACCGGCAGGCATCGACCGCCGGTTGCGCGAAGGCGAGCTTCCACATCATCCTGCATGGGTCGGCGTGGCTTCACTATGCCGACAAGCGCGGCAGCATCCCGCTTGCCGCTGGTAAAGTCGTTTTTCTGCTGCCCGATGTGCCGCACGGATTGTCGCCGAGCCTGGTTGACCAGCGGGCCTGCGCCGTCGGTGGCAGCCGCCCGCTCGAGCGACGCGTGTCGTTGCAACCGCTCGCCCCGTCTGTCGACGGTAGCGTCGCCCTCGCCTGCGGCTTCATCGGGTTGCACTCCACCGTGTCGCACGCGATCGTGTCGCTCCTCGAGCTCGGGGCGAATGGCGGCTGCGGCGATCTGCGCAATGCCGGGTCCCGCTTCGACCCCGCTGGCGCGAAGCCGCATTCATTCCGATCGTTCCCCCAACGCGGTCCAGTTAGGGCGCAACTCGCCGTTCATACGGGCGGCACCGCCGCGTAACGCTCCCGACATTACACGCGCGGCCTGACGCTCGGCTATGGCATACGTCAATGATTACCAGCAGCCAAACGGGTTCGATTTGATTTCGAACTCTCGGGCAAGGCCGGGCTGATCGAGCATCACGACCTTTGATGCCGGATATCGAGCCGGTGCCCGTCGAATTCAACGACCTGGTAAAGACACCTCGCGGCGCGCGCGGGAAGTCTTCGATTCGGGGCGGGCCTTTCAGACGCGTCGCGTCAGCGGCACGCGCAGCGATGCTGAATCCACTCAGCAATTCGCTTAGTGCGCCGCGTGGCTTCCAGTTGACGTATCTGCTCCGACCGCGGGAGCTGCGAAACGTGCAGTGCCTCGGCGGCGCACGTGACATAGCGGTGTTCCGGGACGGCCAGGAAGTAACGGATAACCCACACCAGCATGGTGAATTTCCTCGCACCCGGGAACAATTGGTCTTGCCTATGGTTGGCATCACAAACCCGTCTTGGACACTATGACGGAACAGGTCCATTCTCTGCTCAACGCACCGCACCGACCGACACGGCAACGAATGCCAGACTGAATGGAGCTGACCATGCAAGAGATCATCGACGGTTTTCTGAAGTTTCAACGGGACATCATGCCCGCGCGCAGGGAGTTGTTCCGCAAGCTGGCCACCAGCCAGACGCCGCGCACCCTGTTCATTTCCTGTTCCGATAGTCGCATGGTTCCCGAACTGGTCACGCAGCGTGAACCGGGCGATCTGTTCGTGATCCGCAATGCCGGCAACATCGTACCGTCGTTCGGTCCCGAGCCGGGCGGCGTATCGGCTACCGTCGAATATGCAGTGGCCGCGCTCGGCGTGACGGATGTGGTGATTTGCGGCCACTCGGACTGCGGCGCGATGACCGCCGTTGCGACGTGCAAGTGTCTCGATCACATGCCTGCCGTCGCCAACTGGCTGCGCTACGCCGACTCGGCGAAGCTCGTCAACGAATCGCGTGAACATGCGAGCGAGCGCAAGCGCGTCGACTCGATGGTGCGCGAGAACGTCATCGCACAGCTCGACAACCTCAAGACCCATCCCTCCGTTGCACTGGGACTCGCACAAGGCCGCCTCAATTTGCACGGATGGGTCTACGACATCGAATCCGGCTCGATCGACGCGCTCGACGCCGCGACTCGCCGGTTCGTGCCGCTCGCCGCGCATCCGGATGTCACCGCGACGCCCGCCGAATGCGTGGCTGCGCTCTGATTCCCGGCTCGTCACACCGACTGCCGATCTCACCAGGTTGATTTTCTCAAGGAGCAACATCATGACCCAATCGCAAGTTACACCGAACGCGCGCGAAGCTTTGACCGAAACGATCGTCGACGCGAAGGTGCGTAAGAACCTCACGTTCGAAGCCATCAACGAAGGCACGGGCCTGAGCCTCGCATACACGACGGCCGCGCTGCTCGGTCAGCATGCACTGCCTGAGAATGCGGCGAAGCTCGTCGCCGAACGCCTCGGGCTCGACGACGACGCCGTACGCCTGCTGCAAACCATTCCCGTGCGCGGCAGCATTCCGGGTGGCGTGCCGACCGATCCGACCGTCTACCGCTTCTACGAAATGGTGCAGGTGTACGGCTCGACGTTGAAGGCGCTGGTACACGAGAAATTCGGCGACGGCATCATCAGCGCGATCAACTTCAAGCTCGATATCCAGAAGGTCCCCGACCCGGAAGGTGGCGAGCGTGCCGTCATCACGCTCGACGGCAAGTATCTGCCGACCAAGCCGTTCTGAACCCACGATTCAAAGACGAAAGTTCTTACTGAGCACCGGTGCCGCGCTTGCTTCAGGCGGCCTTGCCCTCTCGGGCTGCACGATCGCGGAGCTGCGCTCCACGTCGAGCACCAGCAACGCGCCGCACCCCACAAGGAGATCCGAAATGACTTCACCCGCAGCAATTCGCCCGCCGCTCCCCCCGTTCACGCTGGAGTCGGCCATCGAGAAAGTCCGTCTCGCAGAAGACGGTTGGAATTCGCGCGACGCCGCTAAGGTCGCGCTCGCCTATTCGCTCGACACGAAATGGCGCAATCGTGCAGAGTTCGCGAACAATCGCACGGAAGCGCAGGCGTTTCTCGAGCGCAAATGGAAGAAGGAGCACGAGTATCGTCTGATCAAGGAGCTGTGGGCATTCGGCGGCAATCGCATTGCCGTGCGCTACGCCTACGAATGGCATGACGACTCGGGCAACTGGTTCCGCTCCTACGGCAACGAGAACTGGGAGTTCGGCGAGGACGGCCTCATGCAACACCGCTATGCATGTATCAACGACATGCCGATCAAAGAGTCCGAGCGCAAGTATCACTGGCCCTTGGGCCGTCGGCCGGACGATCATCCGGGACTGAGCGAGTTGGGACTTTGAAGCCCGGCGCGTTAGAGCCGCAATGAGAGGTTCGCGCCCAACAATCTCGTGGCGAAGCACAACGGATTGTTGGGCGTGTGTTGAAGTTCACCGGTACTACTGGTTGTGTCGAGTGGTGCGCGAATCTCGTCTGGTGGCTCAGCTACCTCGGGCCGACGAAGGCCTAGCTGAGGAAGTGATCCGCAGCCTCGTGAACCACATCCGACATGAAGGTCCAATAGCAAAACCTTCGCACGGACATCCCCTTCTGTTACCCGAACGCATCGCGTGCGGAGACGAGGAGACCGTCGCTCTCAGGGTTTTCTAACGGCGGCGGCGCTGGTTTGCCCGCTAGCTGAATCTATGGTCACTGTTAGCAGAGTCTTCGAACCGCGACAGCACTACCATTAGTAAAACTGACCTTATATCGAAACAAGGAAATGGAAACATCATGAACAAGAGAATCCGTCACATCTCTTACGTCCTGTCGGCACTCACGCTGGCTGCTTCCGCCACGACCGCGCTTGCTGCATCGTCCGCAGAAGCGGCTTCACCGGGTTACCACTCTGCTGCGCCGTTGATTCAGCGGAATGCGGCGCCGGAAGCTCAGCGCGCAATGACCCGCGGCGAGGTGATCAACGACATGATCAAGGCCGGGCAGGACGGTACTCTGCAACGCCCGGACGACACGGTTTTCCACGGCTCGTGACGCCAGACCAAGCGGCTGCGGCGAAGCGAGTCGCCTCGATGTGTCTCTGTCCAGTGGATCGTCAGTTGCAGCACTCAATGCGGCAACGATCACGGCGAATTCGATCGTGAATAATTCTTCAACCAGAGCCCACGTCGGATTTGCTGACGCGGCCGAATCTACAGCCACCAAGCACGCGGTTGACGGTTTGGCTAAGCGCCCTGCGATGAAGGTGTCGCGATCGACGCGCATGCTAACGCGGCGGCGGCAAGGCCGCTCGCCACTGAAATGTTGGATCGTTACCGAGGCCGCGACGGGTCATCAAGACCGGGTTTCCTGTCGACGATCTCGGCAAAAACCGCTGTCGTAGGCAAATCCGCTCACGCTGCATCAGCTCCGATGCAAGTCTCTCAACTACTCGACACCGTCGATGTCGGCGAAGGTCAGGTCGACTTCCCGAACCGATCAGTGAGCAGCTTTAAGAACGCCCTGCTTGCTGCGGTGCGATACCCACCCTTGCGCTCTAAAACGGCGGCCGTGCGCGTTGGCAGAGGTGGATCGAGCGGCACGGGATGCAGGCCCTCTTGCACGCGTGCGATGTGATCAGGGAGAACCGTCGCCAGCTGCCCGCGACGCACGATCTCAACGATTGCACCGATGGTGTCCACTTCGATTGCGACAAGCGGTCGAATCGCGTGACGCGCAAAATGCTCATCGATGAACCGGCGCGTCGCGAACGTGTCGTTCAGCAAGACCAACGGTTCCTTGCCAAAGTCACGCCCCGCGAGTGCCCTGCGGCGCGACGCACGCGGGTGGCTGTGGCCGACTACCAAGCTCAGCGTCTCCTCGAAAAGCGATTGGCTTTCTATGTCGGCCGAAAAGGCCGGATGGAATGCCACACCGATATCGAGCTTGTCGTCCGCAAGCTGCGCCTCCATCTGGTCCTGCGTGAGTTCGCGAATATCGATTCTGATGCCAGGATGCAGCTGATGGAACTCATCGACGAGCGGCCCGACCAAGGATGCCGTATAGGTCGGCGTTACTGCGAAACGCAGGCTACCCCTACTCAGCTCCGCCACGTCGTGTATCGCCCTCACCCCTGCGTCAAGGTCCTGCAGCGCGAGTTTGGCGTAACGCATCCACGCTTCTCCCGCGTCGGTCAGGTGAACGGTTCTGCCGGAACGGTCGAACAGCGGTGTTCCCAAGGTGTCCTCGAGCTGCCGGATCTGCTGCGATAAGGTCGGCTGCGATACGTGAAGTGCCTCGGCAGCGCGCGTGAAATTCTGCTGTTCTGCCACTGCAAGGAAGTAACGGATGTGACGGAGCAGCACGGGCATCCCCTCATCTATTGGTCATTCCTATCGACTCTATCGCAAACCAGCCTTGGACACTATTGAAATTCGCATCCATCCTAGGTGCATCGAATCAACGCCACATTGAAGCTGATCGTGAAGGAGATCGTCGACGGATTGCGGAAGACGCCGAACCGGCCCGTTAGGGCGCTGGTGCTGAATGAAATTATTCTGTGGAAGGCATGATTGTGCGCTATCAGGTGACACATGATTCGACAGTGGTGGATTCCGGGAAGCGTGTACTGGCGAGAATCGAAGAAGGCGCGTCAACAAGGCGCAGGTCCAAAGCTGCGTGACGGTTCCTTTCTGCGTGGGCATCGATAACGTGATATCGCCAGCAGCGCGGCATCGAAATTCGGATCTCTGGCAAAAATCGATTGCGGAACAGTCTCGAGCAGGCTGTGGTGCGCCCGGCAGTAGTCGGCTGACGGATCGAGCCACTCCCTCTTCCACCGTGATGCAGTGACATCGGCGTCGTTCAGAACAAGACATCTGAAGCAATACACCAAGTCAAGTCCACGCTCGTCTGATACCGCGCCGCGATTCGACCCAACCAGCTACCAAACGCCTCTTCCAGGAAGGGCCGAGGTGCGATGGGCCACGGCCAGGGGGTGTCAAACATGCGCGCGGGCAACTCGTGCAAGGCGAGCGATATCGATGCACTCGTCACCGTTCCTGATCGCCCACTCTGGTGCTTCGTTGAGGATCGTAGATATGGCGCCAGTCAGCCGTCCGCTTATCTCGAGAATAAGCTGGACAAGCGTCGCGACAGATTCAATGCTCTACCCTACTTGACCGTCGCCAACGGCAAAAACAATGCCAACGGGTCGTGCGTGAGGGGCTGGAAGCCGAAGTGGCCATAGAACGCCGCGGCGCCCTCGTCCTTCGCGTCGACGGTCAACGCGACGGCCGGGACTTCCGAGCTGGTCGCGCGCCGGAGCGCATTGACCAGCAAAGCGGCACCCAGGCCCCTGCCCCTATACCGGCGATCAACGGCCAGTCGCCCCATGCGCACCGCCGGGATCGCGGGATAGCGCGGCAGCTTGCGCGCTACCTCATGGGGCAAATCGGCCAACGCGACGCTGGCGGCTGACAGCGTGTAATAGCCAGCAACGAAATTGCCGTCAAGCATCACAAAGCACGCGGCGACGCGACGGCGAACGTCCTGCGTCACCGTTTCGCGCAAGTAGCGGTCAAGCGCCGGCGTGCCACATTCAAAACCGGTTCGATCATGGGCTGCGGCGAGCACGGCCACCGTGAGCTGCGGACCGGTCATTCATTACGCAGCAACTGGTCGTGACGACCGAGCGCCCGCTGCAAGGCGTCCGTGGGCTTGGCGGGCGATAGAATCGCCGCGGCGAAGCGCTCCGAATCCGCCACCGACAGGCGAATCAAGTCCGCGTCGGAAATGGCGCGTTGCGCGGCTTCGCGCGCAGCGGACACGACGAAGTCCGACATCGTGCGCCCCTGGATCTCGGCGGCCCGGCGGATCACCGCCAGCACGTCGGCCTCGACGCGCGCTTCAAAGCGAGTAGTAGCCATAAGGTGTTACCTCCTTGCGCTACTGTACGGAAATTTGCCGGGCTCGTCAAATTGTACGGAAAATTGCCGGTGGCATTCGCGAGTATCGAAACCGGCGCCGGTCAATGCGTACTCCCGTGAAACGGCGCTTGGGGCAGCCTCGCCCGATCCAGCGTTCCGGGTACCAGTTGTCTGATCAGTTTCGGGTCCAGGTTCAATCGTCACTTCTTCCTTGCGTTTGCGTGGCATAAAGTGGCTCCTTGGTCGCCGGTTTATGCCTCGCACACAAAGATTCGGATAGGTTCCGTCGTGCAGTCCGACACCGGAAATTCCATGACGCATTCATTTCGTATTGCGGATCCGATATCCCCGGATGCGCCATCCTGTGCGGCGGCGCCCGCAACCCCACCGATTCGTCAGGCCTTTTTGCTTTTCTGTCTGCCGGACGACTTGCGCTTCCTCGGTGCGGGACCGGCTGTCGTGTGCATCGTGAAGATCTGCGGCATGTTCGCTTCGCCGTCCATGTAATCTGCCGTGTCGATCCGGCCGACCGTCTTAAGGCTGCGAATCATCACCTTGCCGCTGTCGGGATAGGTGCAGACCTCGTGCGGATCGTTCAACCCCATGGCCAGGTAGACCAGATCCTCGTCGAACGGATTCGCCAGCTGGTGTCCGATGCCGCTGCTTGCCGGGCACGAGATGCAATCGCCGGGACCGATTTCGCGCAGCGTATCGCCATAGCGGAACACCCCGCGTCCCGACAGCACGAAGAAGACCTCGTCCTCGCGCGCATGGGTGTGAAACGGACAGGCAGTGCGGCCGGGCGGCACGCGTGAAAGATTCACGCCGATTCTGCCGGGAACCGTGTCGAGCACAGGCGTAAGTGGTTTGTAAGACCCGCCCCAGTGCGTCCCTTCCATGTGATCGACCGCCTCGACATCTTCGACGTTGACGACATTCAGCTGCAGGCGCTTTTTCTTCATCTTGTGTCCTTGCTTGCGGGGCGGCTGACCATTCTATAGGGTCAGCCGCGCCCGCACGACCGCAGTGCCCGCAACGTGCACGCGGTCTTCCGCGTCCTCAACGATCAGGCGGCCGCCGCGCGGGGGCCCCTGCAGCGCCGACAAGCGACGCCGCTCCAGACGCCCGGCCCAGAACGGCGCCAGTTTGCAATGGGCCGACACGCATACCTGATCCTCGTTCACCCCGAGCGCGGGAAAGAAGGAACGGGACACAAAATCGACGCCGGTGCGCCGGCCGGGCGCCGTGACGACATGGCCGCGGCAGTCGAAGGTCTTCAGCGCGTCGAAGTCGGGCGTGAGCCCGCTTGCCGTTTCCTCCGAATCAGCAGCACCAGAAAGTCGTCGACCGCGCGCGCGAAATGGTCGATCGTCGCGCCCGGCGCCGCGAGGAGGCGCGGCGACAGCGCGGCGGGCGTCGTATGCATGCAGCGGTCCGCAATGGGTATGAAAGCACAGCGGACCGCTTGCCCGAACCTGCTCGACATCGTACAGATACCCCATCGTCGCGATGGTGGCGTGACCGCAGATGTTCAGCTCGGCGCCCGGCTACCGTTCGATCACGAAGGCCGTGGTCGGCAGCGTGAGTTGCGTGGCGATCGCCTGCATCCGCACGACCGGCGGCAACGCGCTCTTCACCACGATGACGCCTCAAGCCGCCGCCACCGCCACCATCACCGAATAAGCCTTGAACACCGCCGTCGCCGGCTGCCCCACGACAAGCCCCAACGCATCGACCGCGTCGTTCGTGACGCTCGACGTCACGTTCACACCCCCCGCCAGCGTCACGACGACGAGCGACGTCGTCGCGCCGCGCTCGATCCGCGAGATCGTCCCGCTGAACTGGTTGCGCGCGGACAGCACGTAGCCGGCGAAATCGGCGACCAGCACGACGGCCGACGACTTGATCAGCGCGATCGCGTCCTGCCCTATCTTGAGTTCGAGCCGCTTCGCCGCGGCCGTGGTCATCGTCGCAACGATCTCCTGATCGCCCGATATCTTCAACGTCACCTGGGTCGTGACCGGTCCATCGCTGACCGCGGCGATGGTTCCCGAAAACTGATTGCGAGCGGTGGTTTTCACTGCGATTCTCCTGAGTAGTCCGGACAGCGCCGGAGATTGAACCAGCCATGCTTCCTGTTCCCGCAGGAACCGTCGGGTCCTCACCTGCAGCACCCGCCATGCAGACAGCAACTCCCGTGCAACGGGCGTAAGCCGTGTACCGCCGCCGCCCTTGCCTCCCGTCTCCGTCGTGAACAACGGCTGGCTCGCAAGATTCGACGCGCTCTCGAGCACCAGCCACGCACCCTTGTAGCTATAACCGGCCACGCGCGCCGCACGGTTGATCGAACCCGTGTTGTCGATCGCTTCCAGGAGCGCGAAAAACCGCTCGTCGAGGCGGCCCGCGAGCTTCAGCTCGCCGATCAACAGCGTCGCATCGTTGCGCGTGCCGCACGTCTCTCGCATCCGTCCGCCGCGTCAGTCGATCGCGGACGCGCGCAGCAAACCGCGCACACGCTGTTCGTGCGGCGTCGGCGGGCGCGCGTCCGCGCACATGCGTTCCAGCGAAGTCGCGACGCCGCGCTGCACGTCGACCTCGCGCACGGCCCGGCCCTGCTCGATCACGAATGCGACGTCGGCAAGCGCCACCACATCGTCGACGTCGTGCGTGATCATCATCGCGGGGATCTGCCACTCGCGGAGCACCTCGTCGAGATAGCGTCGCAAGTCGCGTCGCAACGGTGGATCGAGCGCGGAGAACGGTTCGTCGAGCAACAGCAGGCCGGGCTGGCACGCGAGCGAGCGCGCCAGCGCGACACGCTGCCGTTGCCCGCCCGACAGCCCGTCGGTCCGGCTCCCGGCAAGCGACGCGAGACCGAAGCGCTCCAGCAACTCGTCCACACGCCCACGTGCGTCGTTCGACAAGCGGCGTCGATACCACGTGGTCAGCCCGAACGCGACGTTCTCGCGCACCGACAAATGCGGAAACAGCGCGTAATGCTGGAACAGGCAGCCGATGCCGCGCCGCTCGGGCGGCACGTCGATTCCGCAGTCCGCGTCGAACAGCGTGCGCCGGTTGACGCGCACGTGCCCTCGTCGCGGCGCAAGCAGCCCGGCGACGGTCTGCAGCGTCAACGACTTGCCGGCGCCCGACGGTCCGTAGAGCGCGATCACGCGCGCGTCTGACGCGAAGCGCATCGCGAGCGCGAAACGCCGTGTGCCGTCCGACACCGCCACATCGAAGTCGACGTCGATCACCGGTACGCTCCGTCACGCATGCGTGAAGCCGTACCGCTTCAGGATCGCCTGTGCGTCCGGGCCGAACAGATACGCGATGAACGCCTTCGCGAGCGCAGGCGCGCTGCTCGCGCGAACGGCGACGACCGGATAAACGACCGGATCGTGGTCGTCCACCGTCTGCACGACCGCGACCCGATCCGGCATCAGCATCGCGTCGGTCCGATAGACGAAGCCCGCGTCGGCCTCGGCGCGCGCGACGTAGTCGAGCACCTGCCGCACGCTGTCGGACTCCACGATCTTCGGCCCGAGTACGCCCCACAGCTTCGCGCGCTCGAGCGCCTGCTGCGTATACCGGCCGCATGGCACGGTCGCGATCTTGCCGATCGCGATCCGTCGCACGGCCGGGTCCGCTAGCGCGGCGAGCGACTTCACGGGCGACGCGTCGCCGGCCGGCACGACCAGCACCAGCGTGTTCGTCGCGAGCGTGCGCTGCGTCGCGCCGTCGAAGATGCCCGCATCGATGCCGCGCGTGACGGTCGCCGCATCGGCGCTGACGAATACGTCGACCGGCGCGCCCACGCGGATCTGCTGAAGCAGCGTGCCCGATGCGCCGAAGTTCATCCGCACCGTCACGCCGGGATGCGCGGCTTCGAAGCGCGGCACGATCTCCTTGAACGCATCGGTCATGCTGGCCGCGGCCGACACGGTCAGTTGCTGCGCGAGCGCGACGACGGGCGCGAGCACGCATAGCAGGCTCGCGAAGCATCGAATCATTGATTTCATGAAGCCCTCTCCGGCTCAACGTAGTGTGAAAAAGCGCTTGGACAACACGAGCACCGCGACGGACAGCACCGACGTGACGCACGCGAGAAAGAACGCGGTGCCGTCGCGGCCATCCTGCATCGCGTCGTAAATCGCGAGCGACAGCGTCTGCGTCTCGCGCGGGATGTCGCCCGCGATCATCAAGGTCGCGCCGAACTCGCCCATCGCGCGCGCGAACGCGAGCAGCGCGCCCGCCAGAATCGCCGGCCATGCGAGCGGCAGCGTGACGCGCACGAAGGTCGAGAATGGCGACTGCCGCAGCGTGCGTGCGGCCGCCTCGAGCGAGCGGTCGACGCCCGCGAACGCGGCGCTTGCGGACTTCAACACCAGCGGCAGCGCCACGATCGTCGACGCGAGCACCGCGCCGTGCCAGTTGAACACGAACGTGTAGCCGAACTGTTCATGGAGCCAGCTGCCGAGCGCGCTACGCCGGCCCGCGACGATCAGAATCCCGTAGCCGATCACGGTCGGCGGCAACACCAGCGGCAACATGCAGGCGGCTTCGACGATCGCGCTCCCCGCAAAGCGACGGCGCGCGAACAGCCAGCCGAGCGCGATGCCGGCGATCGATGCGAGCAGCGTCGCGAGGCTCGCGACTTTCAGCGACAGCAACAGCGGCGGCCAGTCGATGCGTTGTAGGAAACCCGACATTTGCGACACCTTTCGTGATGAACTCGGCTACATCACCGACGTTGCAAGATGCAGGCCATCCTCCATCGCGAGGCGTCGGCCGGCAGGAAAAACTCAACTACGACCTAGCCGCGCGAGTGCCTTGCACGCAGGTTCGAAATCGCGCAGGGCCGGCTCGAGCAGCTGCCGATGCGGGCGGAGCAATACGGCCACGTGGCGAATCTGCACCGCGCAGCGTGCCAGGCCGCCGAACCCGGCGCTCGTCGCCGCACGCGTATTCGACATCGAGAAAGACACCGAGGCGACGTAACGAAACCGACATGTCCGATTCCTGACATGACACGAATGCCGTGCAGCGCCGGCACCGTCAGCCGTGACGCGGACACACGCATGCCGCCGTACGCGCCGCGCGCGAGATGCGCTGCGCCTTCAGCACACCGGCGATGAAGCTGGCGACGCTCGACGTGCGCAGCGCGATCCAGCGTACGCGACGGCGCGCGCAGTGTGCGCGCAGCGCGGCGAGCGAGTCGGGATCGATCGTGTCGAGCGGACACAGCACCGCGTCGGCGCGTTGCAGCAGCGCCGCGAACTGCTGCGCGCGCGGACCGCCGTCATCGTCGATCCGCGCCACGTGATGAACGAATTCGCCGCCCGACGTGCTCGACCATGCGCGCAATACCGCGTTGCTCCCCGGCCGGCCGCCGACGTAGACGAAGCGGCGGCCGACCAGCATCGCCGACAGCAAGTCGCCGTCGAGCATGACCTGCTCGACCGCCTGCAGCTCGTGCGCGAGGCTTGCCGCATGCGCGCGTACCCGCGCGAGACGCGCGAGCGCTTCGTGGTGCTCGCGCATCGATTGCGACGCGCGCTGCGTGCTGCGCTCGAGCGCGCACATCGCCGGCCGCGGCATGATCAGCGCGCGCCGGTGCGATCCCGGCCCGGCGGGTCGGGCTGCGCAGGCGGCGTCGCGAACCAGCTTTGCACGGTGTCGTACGAATAGCGGGTCAGCCGGTCGTGCCGCGCATGCGGCGCGAGCAGTTGCACCGACAACGGTTCCGCCCAGCGCCAGAAATCCGCGCGCAACGCGCTCGGCAAGCCGACGTCGTCGAATGCATGCCACAAATGCACGAGCCACAGCTCCCGCCCCTCCTCGTCGAGCAGCAGCGGCAACCCGGCGCCCGCCTGCAGACGCGCGTGACGCTGACTGAAATACAGCGGGCCGCCGCACGATTCGACGACGAAGTCGGCGACGCGCTCGACGATGCAATCGAAGCAGTCGCCGGCGCGTGCGAACAGCGGCGTCGTCTTCAAGCGCGCCATGTGGCACGCCACCAGATCGCGCAGGCCCGCTTCCGTGCAGATCGCGAGCAGCCGGTGCGGCGGCGCGGGCAGCGTCGGGCATACGGTCGGCCCGACGGCGTCGCGCCGCTCGTGTGGAAAAGGCGCGGCCGGCCATTGCAGCGTCCGATAGCAGGCGCGCGTACACGGCGTCCAGCGTGCGCGGGGCGTGGCCCCCGGGTTCGGGTTCATGAGCGTGTCGGCTCCCTGTTCGGTTTGTCGGTTATATATCGCGCTACATAACGATGTCCGAAACGAAGCAGGTTCCGCGCCACGTCGCGCGAAACGCCGCTATTCCGGTCCGAAGCAGTGCGCGTAATCGGCGCACGCGCCGCAGCTCGGCGCCCTGCAGACGAACAGTCCTTCGCGCTCGCACAGCTGCTTGTAAAAGAACTTCTTCCACTTCATGTCGCGCGTGTTCTTCGCGGCGAGCCGTGGAAACCACCGCCCGATCAGCGCGGACAGCTCGCGGCGCGACGGCAGCAGCAAGTCCTGCCACAGATGGTTGTCGCCCGCGCAGGCGGCCGCCAGCACGCAGGCGACGCAGCGCGCTTCGTCGCGCGTGCCCGCATCGGAGTCGGCGTGCTCGACGAAGAGCGCGACGAGATCGTCGAACTCGTCGTCACGCGGCGTGTGCGGTTGTGTGTGCATCGGCGGCAGCGCAGCGCCGGGCGACTCGGCGCACGCCGCGAGTGCGGCCCGTGCGCCCGGAAACCAGCGATCCAGCACGCGGTGCGTATCGGTCGCACCGAGCCCGGCGGTCGTCGCGGCGTCGGCCTCGCCGCGTGCAAACGCTACCGCGAGCGGGCCGACGAACGCGAGCACGGTCGGATCCTGCGCGTCGAGCGCACAACGCATCAGGATCGCGCGCACGTCCATCGCCGCTCGCCCCGTCAAACCTGCGCCGCCGCGTGCGTATAGCACTTCTTCGGGCAGATCTTCGCGCACGCGGTGCAGCCGATGCACAGCTGCCGGTGCGCAATCGTCATCACCTTCTTCTCGTACTCGTCGTCATCGTCGCTGTCGCTGTCGAGCGCGACGTGCTCGCCGTCCTCGTCGACGCCGACCAGCTCGAGCACGCCGCGCGGACACACCTTGAAGCAGCGGCCGCAGCCGATGCATTTGGCCTCGTCGAGCGTGGACACGAACGTCGGCGTCCAGGTCTCCCCGCTCGGCAGTTTCACGTTGAAGGTTTCGCTCATGGTCGGGTGCCTCGCGTCACGCGGCGCTCGCCTTGCGCGCTTCCATCAATGCGGCATGCGCATCGTGACAGCGCTGCGCGACGGCGAGAATCTGCTCCCAGTTGGTCGGCAGTTCCTCGGACAGGTCGTGCAGATCCATCTTCGCCTGCGTCGCCTGGGCATTGAGCTTTTTGAGGCGCGCTTTCAGTTCGTCGGCTTGGTTGGTCATCGATTTTCTCCACGTTGCGCCGCTCACGCGCCGTACTGCGCGACGGCCGGGTACGCGCGAATCATCTCGATCGCGTCGTCGAGGAACTTGCCGCCCGCCGCCGCGAGCTTCTCGAGCGACGGAAAGCCGAAGCGGTGCACGTCGCGCAATTGCTTGTTGACGACGACGAGCCGCCCCGCGATCAGTACCATCCGGCCGAAGCCCTCATGGCTCATCTTCATCATCGGCGACACCATCTGGCGCGTCTCGCGTTCGATCGCGACCGCAACCGCCGCATAGAACAGCTCGAGCCGCCACAGCGTCTCCGGGTCGGGGTCGCCGATGATCGGAATCGCGCGCCGCTCGTCCGCGCTCAGGATGAACGGCTTCAGCAGTTGCAGGTCGCTGCGGTTCTCCCAGGTGCCGTGCAGGTCCTGTGCACGCAGCTGCTTGATCAGCTGCTGCACGAACGGCGTCGCGAGCAGCGCTTCGTCCGCGGCCGCGTCGGGCGTCGTGTCGATGGTGGCGTCAGCCATGTGATACCTCGTCGTCTTCGTCGAAATCGAATGTGCGCCCGCCGTCCTTCGCGAGCGCCTTGCGCAGCCATGGCGGCGGCGTGCCGTTGAGCACCTCCTGCAGCTTTACCAGGATCTCGCCGATCGGTTCGGGCTGCGGCACCTTGATCGGATGGATCTTCAGTGCGACGACGCGCGCCGCGCCCGAGCCGCCGATCGCGGCGACGTACAGGATCGCGCAGTCCCTGATCGCGTCGAGCTTCGGCGCGAGCTTGTCCTCGTCGCCGTCCTCCTCGAGCTTGCCGCCGAACTCGAACGACTCGACGAAGGTGTGCCCGTCCGGCCGCACGTCGTACGTGACGATGCTTTTCGCCCAGCCGAAATGCGCGTCGACGTGCTCTTTGTCCTGGGTCGCGAAGGCGATCTTCATGCGGTGTGCTCCTGGTCGAATATCGGTTGGGCGACGATCGGAATGTCCAATGTGCGCGCGGGATCGCGCGCCGCGAGATCGACCGCGTGCGGCGGCAGCGGCCAGTCGCCCGGGCCGTGATGCGCAATCCGTTCGATCATCAGGTTCGCGATCTCGAAGATCAGGTTCATGGTGCCGCGATAGCCGACCTGGCAGCGGTGCGCGTTGCCGATCCGGTCGAACACCGGGAAGCCGACGCGCATCAGCGGCTTGCCGAGCCGCTCGGCCATCTGCCGGCCGTGCGAATGCGTGACCAGCAGATCGCAATCCGCCGCACGCTGCTCCAGGTCCTCGAGATCGCCGAGCAGCACGTGCGGCGCGGGCAGCAGCGCGTGCGCGGCCGACGCGGTCGTGCTGACGCAGCAGCGCAGCTCCGCGCCCATCTCGTGCAGCAGGCAGCCGAGCGCGAGCAGCAGGTCCGGCTCCGCACCGAGCGCGACCTTGATCCCGCCCGTGTAGAAGTGGCCGTCGAGCATCGCGTCGAGCAACTGGCTGCGTTGCCGCCGATACTTGTCCGGCACCGGCCGCCCGGCGAGCTGCGCGAGCCGCACGAGCAGCCGGTCGTTCGGCTCGAGCCCGGTGAGCCGCTCGAAGATCTCGAACGGCGCGCCGGTCAGCGCATGAAGCGTCTCGGCCGCCATCCGCGTCTGCTCGCCGACGCCGATCGTGAACGCGGACGCGCCCGCCGCCCGGATCTGCTCGAGCGTCGTGCCGCCGAGCGTCGTGCCGCGCCAGTCCGGCGCGATGTGGCCGTCGAGCGAGCCGGACAGGTCCGGCAGCACGATCGCGTCGAGCCCGAACGCCGCGACGATCTCGCGCAGCTCGTCGATGTCGGCCGGCGACAGGTGGCTGCCCGGCAGCAGCGTGACCTGCCGCGCGTTCGCCGGCAGCGGCTTCACGAGCGCGCGCACGATCGCGGCGACCGCAAGCCGGTAGCCGTCCTCGAAGCCGCCGACGTAGTCGGGCGTCGACACGTAGACGATCTCGGTATCGTCGAGCTCCGGCTTGCGCGTGCGTACGGTCCGCAGATAGCCTTCGACGTCGTCGCCCTTGGTTTCCGTGAGCCCCGTCGAGCAGATCGCGATGATCTTCGGCGCCGCGCGCTTGCGGATGTTCAGCAGCGCCGTCTCGATGTTCTCGTAGCCGCCGAGGATCGTGGTGACCTCGTTCATCGCGGTCGTCTGCAGCGGGATCGCCTCCTTGAAGTGACGCACGAGCAGCACCAGGCCGAACGACGTGCAGCCCTGCGAGCCGTGCATCACCGGCATGCACGCGTCGAGGCCCATGAACGCATAGCTCGCCCCGAGCGGCTGGCTCATCTTGAGCGGATTGACCGCGCAAGCCTTTTTCGAATCGACGACTTCAGCCATCGCAGCTCTCCCCGGCCCGCTCAGGCGACGACGCCCGGTTCGAGCCCCATCGCCCACGCATGCACGCCATGCGGAATCGGTGCCGATGCAGCCGCGGCAGCGGCCTGCGCCGCGCCGAGCGTCTCGCCGTCGTCGCCCCACGGCGCGGGGATCCGCACCTGCTGCCACACCGGGTTGAAGATCGCGCGATCGATCTCGTGCACGAGCTCGACCATCCCTTCGTAGCCGCCGTACGGATGGTGGCGCTCCTGGTTGATGTCGAGCCACGGCATGCGGGCCTTCAACGCGACGAACTGCGAGCGTCCGCCCGACAGCATGATGTCGGCCTTCGCGTCGCGCAGCATCGCGTACATCTCGCGCGGCGTCATGTCGTCGATCATGTGCGCGTCGTCGCCCATGATCTCCTTGATCTTCTCCTTGTCTTCCTTCGTGCTCTTCTTGACGCTGGTGCCGACGATCTCGAGCCCCGCCTCCTGCAGCGCGGCGACCACCGACCACGACTTCACGCCACCCGTGATCAGGAGCACGCGCTTGCCGGCGAGGCGCTTCCTGTAGTGCGCGATGCGCGCCCACGCGCGCGCTTCCTCGCTCGCGATCAGACGCTCGGCGCGCTCGACGAGGTCGGCCGGCGCGCCCTGCCGCACGAGCAGCGTCGCGATCTGCCGCAGCGTGTCGCTCATGTCGCCGATCCCATAGAACGAGCCCTCGAAATACGGAATCCCGTAGCGCTGCTGCATCCGCGTCGCGATGTTGATCATCGACTTCGAGCACACCATCATGTTGACCTTCGCGCGATGCGCGCTCGCCACCGCGTCGTAGCGGCCGTCGCCGGAGATGCACGACAGGATGCGCACGCCGAGCGCATCGAGCAGCGGCTTGACCTGCCACAGCTCGCCGGACAGGTTGTATTCGCCGATGATGTTGATGTCGTAGGGCGTCGTGTAGTCGGGCTCGCGCGTGCCGATCACGTAGTCGAGCAGCGCCTCGCCGCCGAGCTTGTTGCCGAGGTTCTTCGGCCCCGCGAAGCCGGGCGAGTTGACCGGAATCACCGGCTTGCCGAACTTCTCGGTGGCGCGCTTGCAGACGGCCTCGATGTCGTCGCCGATCAGCGCGGTCACGCAGGTCTGGTAGACGAACACGGCGGGCGGATCGTACTTCTCGATGATTTCGCGCACGCTTCGGAACAGCCGCTTCTCGCCGCCGTAGACGACGTCGAGCTCGTTGATGTCGGTCGTGAAGCCGGTGCGGTACAACTGCGAGCCCGACGATGCCGAGTGCCGGTTGTCCCACGAGTTGCCTTCGCACGCGATCGGGCCGTGCACGAGATGCGCGACGTCGACGATCGGCTGCAGCGCGATCTTCGCGCCGTCGAACGCGCAGCCGCCGGCCGCCGCGCCGGGCGAAAGCTGCTTCGTGCAGCCCTTCTTGCGTGCCTTCTCGCTCTTGTCCTGGTTCTTGTCGCAACCCGGTTCGTCGAACACTTCGGCAATCTTGGCTTTCAGCGATGCGGACATGACGGGTTCCTCTCAGGTTCGTGCAACGGGATATCCGCAAATTCCATACCATGCGGCTCGGCCCCATGAACACCGTTCGATGCGGTCTGACGGGGCGCGCGCGTTGTCGGGATTCGGACGCGCTTTGGACGGTTTTGAACGGAACCCGACAACGCGCGAGTGGCGCTCGAGCGGCGAACGCTGTAAGGCGCAGCGCCGGTGCGAGCGGGCGATCGCTCGTTCCCGCATCCGGTCGCGAAAGCGTTCGCCGACGCATCGGCCGGCGTTCGTGCGGTTCGCCGTTTCTTCATGTTCGTGCGCCGCCCGTCAGTTGTCGTCGGCCAGTACGTCGAGCGCGACGAGCTGCTCGTACAGCGCCCGCCTCGCCCGCCAGTTTCGCTCGCCCGCCACGCGCGGATCGCCGCCCTCGAACGCGGCGAGCGCGTCGTCGTCGGTCCAGTACACGATGGCTGCGCCGCGTGCGGCGAGCGCGGCCGCCGCCGCGTCGCGCAGCGTGACCGGCTGGTTGCCGCAGACGCCGCGACCGAGCACGTAGTCGGCCCGGTAGAGCGTCGCGTCCCAGCCATAGGCGTCGCCGAGCGCGCACAGCGCCGGATACGCGGTGCGCAGCGCCGCGTCGGGTTCGGCGCCGTCGAACGCGAGCAGCTCGCGCACCGTCAGCGTGTCGTGGATTTCGTCGCGCGCGAGCGGGTCGGACGCCGCCACCTTGCGCGCAAAATCGGCGTCGTCGTACGCGAACCATGCGTTCGGCGCGCCGGCTTCCGGCAGTTCAAGCACGTAGATCACCGCGTCCTCCTGGCGCCATCCGGCCGCTGCGGCCACGGCGCATGCGTCGGGCCGTGCATCGCGGCCCGGCGATGGCCGAGCGCTGCCACGGCGCACGCCGTCGAATCCTCGTCACGCGCGCCGCTCGCTCGCCGCGCCGAAAAAAAGCCGCCCCATACTGGCGGCGGGCCAAATTTCGCGAGGTAAAACCCTGTTGGACCGACCGCGCCGCGACCGAGCGACGCCACGTCGTAACGCCGTCGTATCGCAACGGCCGGCGCTCATTCGACGCCCTCCGCTGCCGTCTTCGCCCATACGGCCTTCCGGATGCGCTGCGCGATCCCTTGCGGGCTCGCGTCGAACGCGCGCTGCGCGGCCGCCAGCGCGCCCTGCGCGATCGCGGCCTCGTCGTGCGTGAGCGGCAGGCGCCCCGCCACGTGCGTGGCGCCGCGCACCGTGCGCGCGATCGCCTGGCGGTTCGGATGCTCGCCCAACGGCACCAGATGATCGGTCTCGCGCACGCCTGCGAGGCAGACCCAGCCGTCGATCACCTCGACCTTGCGGCCGTCCTGCGTCGTCTTGACGAGTACCCGTTCCGTCATCGCCGCCTCCGTGTCAACGGATGATGTCGTAGCTGTAGTCGGTCTTCGACGGCACCATCGTGTTCGCGTCGAGCGCTTCGAAGAATTCGTCCAGCAACATGATCAGCGTGCGCAGCGCGCCCGCGTAGCCCCAGGTCGGATAGCGGTGGTAGTGGTGGCGATCGAAGATCGGGAACACCATGCGCACGAGCGGCGTCTTCGTGTCGCGCTCGAGATACTTGCCGTAGGTGTTGCCGATCAGGAAATCCACGGGCTCCGTGAACAGCAGCGAGCGCATGTGCCACAGGTCGCGCTTCGGATACACCTTGCAGCCCGCGCCGTACGGCGACGCGTCGAACATCGCCTGCACCTTCGCCGCCCATGCCTCGTTGCCGTTGGTCGCGAGCACGTGCGCGGGCTCCGCGCCGAGTTCGAGCAGGAACTGCGTGTAGCCGAGCATCTGGTCCGGATCGCCGTACAACGCGTAGCGCTTGCCGTGCAGGTGCGCCTGGCTGTCGGCCATCGCGTCGACCAGCTGGCCGCGCTCCTTCTCGAGCTCCGCCGGGATCGGCTTGCCGGTGACGCGCGAGATTTCCATCAGGAAATGATCGGTGCCCGCCACGCCGACCGGCGCATTCAGCACGACGACTTCCTGGCCGTGCTCGGCGATGAACTTGCTGGTCTTCTCGCAGCAGTACTCCTGGAACACGAAGGTCGCCTTCGCGTGCAGCGCGCGTTCGACCTCCTCCTTCGTCGTGCCGCCCTCGTACATGCGGAACTCGCCGTCGGTCGGCGTGTTCCAGGTCTCGGACGGATCGCAGATCACGTTGACCTTCACGTCGAACAGCGCGAAGATCCGGCGAATTTCGGCCATGTTGCCGACGACGAAGCCGTCGAAGCCGCCGATGAAGTTCACGCTGTCGTCGGGCACGCGCACGAGCGGCGCCGCGCTGCCGGCCTTGCCGTCCCAGAAGTGCTTGAGGATGCCGAGCAGCGAATTGTCGTAACCGGTGACGTGGCTGCCGACGAACGCCGGCGTATGGGCGAACGGCACGTCGTAGTCTTCCGGCACGCTGCCCTTCTGCTTGCTGTTCTTGATGAACGCGTCGAGATCGTCGCCGATCACCTCGGCCATGCAGGTGGTCGACACCGCGATCATCTCGGGCTTGTAGAGGTTGTATGCGTTCGCGAGGCCGTCGATCATGTTGTTCAGGCCGCCGAACACCGCCGCATCCTCGGTCATCGACGAGCTGACGCACGAGGTCGGCTCCTTGAAGTGGCGCGAGAAGTGCGAACGGTAATACGCGACGCAGCCCTGCGAGCCGTGCACGAACGACAGCGTCTTGTGAAAGCCGTTCGCGACGTACACCGCGCCGAGCGGCTGGCACGCCTTGGCGGGATTCACCGTCAGCGAATCGCGCGCGAAGTTCTTTTGCTTGTAGTCCTCGGTCTTGGTCCACTCGACGATCTGCTTGACCGCCTCGTCGGGATGGTTGAACTCGAATTGCTCCTTCTTCGTGCGGAAAATCTCCTGATACTCGGGTTCGCGGAACAGCAACTCGTGATCGAGGATCTTGTCGGCGGATTGTGGCATCACGTACTCCTGATTCAGTCGTCAAATGGGCGGTGGGCGCGGTGCCGGCGGTCTGCAGCGAGCGTCGGCGGGCGGGGTCAGGCGGCCTTCTTCCACGGCGCCTTCGCGAGGCTCCAGACCGGGCTCGAAATCGCCATGTCCATGTCGCGCGCGAAGATCGCGAAGCCGTCGTAGCCGTGGTACGGGCCCGAGTAGTCCCAGCTGTGCATCTGCCGGAACGGCACGCCCATCTTCTGGAACACGTACTTTTCCTTGATCCCGGAACCGACGAGGTCCGGCTGCACCTGCTCGACGAACTTCTCGAACTCGTAGCCCGTCACGTCGTCGTAGATCAGCGTGCCGTCCTTCACGTAGTGCGTCGTGCGCTGGTAGTCGTCGTTGTGGCCGAACTCGTAGCCGGTGCCGACCACCTCCATCCCGAGATCCTCGTATGCGCCGATCACGTGGCGCGGACGCAGGCCGCCGACGAACAGCATCACCTTCTTGCCCTGCAACCGCGGCTTGTACCGTGCGATCACGGCGTCCATCAGCGGGCGGTACTTCGCGATCACCTTCTCGGCGTTCGCCTTGATCGTGTCGTCGAAGTGGCTCGCGATCTCGCGCAGGCTCTTCTCGATCATCGTCGGGCCGAAGAAGTTGTACTCGACCCACGGAATCCCGTACTTCTCCTCCATGTGCCGGCTGATGTAGTTCATCGAGCGGTAGCAGTGCAGCACGTTGAGCTTCGCCTTCGGCGTGTTCTCCAGCTCGGCGATCGTGCCGTCGCCCGACCACTGCGCGATCACGCGCAGGCCGATTTCCTCGAGCAGGATGCGGCTCGACCATGCGTCGCCGCCGATGTTGTAGTCGCCGATGATCGCGACGTCGTACGGCGTCGATTCGAACGCGGGGCGCTTGTCGGGATCGGTCTTGTCGAACACCCAGTCGCGGATCGCGTCGTTCGCGAGGTGGTGGCCGAGCGATTGCGACACGCCGCGAAAGCCTTCGCAGCGCACCGGCACGATCGTGTGGCCGGCGTATTCGGTCGCCTTCTTCTTCGACACCGCTTCGATGTCGTCGCCGATCAGGCCGATCGGGCATTCGCTCTGGATCGAGATGCCCTTGTTCAGCGGAAACAGCTGCTGGATCTCGTCGATGATCTTGTCGAGCTTCTTGTCGCCGCCGAACACGATGTCCTTCTCCTGGAAGTCGGACGTGAACTGCATCGTGACGAACGTGTCGATGCCGGTGGTGCCGATGTAGTAGTTGCGGCGCGCCGCCCACGAGTACTGGCCGCAGCCGACCGGACCGTGGCTGATGTGGATCATGTCCTTGATCGGCCCCCAGACGACGCCCTTCGAGCCCGCATACGCGCAGCCGCGGATCGTCATCACGCCGGGCAGCGACTTGATGTTGGATTTCACGCCACAGTCGGGCTTGCCCTCCTCGAAGGTACCCAAATGCTTGGCGCGCCGCTTGGCCATCTTCTCCGGATAGGCCTTCAGCACTTCGTCGATCAGGGCCTTGTTCGCGGCCTTGCGCTCTTCAACCGTGGCGGTCATAGCATGCTCCATATGTGAGGTCGTTCTCCACTGCGCGCCCCGCCGCGCGCGCCGCGCGGCGGGGCATGTCGCGCGACGCGCGTTACGCGGTCAGTTCCGACGCGGTCTTGCCGACCTGCGACTCGTCGATCGCGCTCATGATCCCGTGCTCCATCAGCAGATCTTCGAGCTGGTCCATCGTGATCGGCGTCGGGATCGTGCCGTTGCCCGCGTTGTTGTGAATCTTGTTGGCGAGCTGGCGATACTCGTTCGCCTGCTTCGAATCCGGCGCAAACTCGATCACCGTCATGCGGCGCAGCTCCGCGTGCTGCACGATGTTGTCGCGCGGCACGAAGTGGATCAGCCGGGTGCCGAGCATGCCCGCCAGCGCTTCGGCGAGCTCGAGCTCCTTGTCGGTCTGACGCTCGTTGCAAACGAGGCCGCCGAGGCGCACGCCGCCGCTGTTGGCGTACTTCAGGATGCCCTTCGAGATGTTGTTGGCCGCGTACATCGCCATCATCTCGCCCGACATCACGATGTAGATCTCCTGTGCCTTGTTCTCGCGAATCGGCATCGCGAAGCCGCCGCACACCACGTCGCCGAGCACGTCGTACGACACGTAGTCGACGCCGTCATACGCGCCGTTCTCCTCGAGGAAGTTGATCGACGTGATGACGCCGCGCCCCGCGCAGCCGACGCCCGGCTCCGGGCCGCCCGACTCGACGCAGCGAATGTCCTTGTAGCCGATCTTCATCACGTCCTCGAGCTCGAGATCCTCGACCGAGCCGGCCTCCGCCGCGAGCGACAGGATCGTGTCCTGCGCCTTCGCGTGCAGGATCAGGCGCGTCGAGTCGGCCTTCGGGTCGCAGCCGACGATCAGGATCTTCTGGCCCAGATCGGTCAGCGCCGCGAGCGTGTTCTGCGACGTGGTCGATTTGCCGATGCCGCCTTTGCCATAGAAGGCGATTTGCCGAAGTTGAGACATTGCGTGCTCCACATTGAGAAAAGAGGTTGAAACCAGGGTTGCGAAATCGCGACCATGTCAGCCTGCCGTGTCCGTATCGCCTTTGGTCTTCTTCTGTCGCACCGCGCATCGGCCAGGAGTTGTCCGCAGCCCAGCAATTGCAGCTTCCGTGCCAACCCGCACGACATTCGTTGCAACGCCCGTCGCGACGGGCCGGCTGCGCGCGGCGCGAGGTCGGCGCCGGCTTCCCTCGTCGTGTCGGATTCCCGACAAACGCCGCGCGCAGCGTCGCAAACGACACGCAGTTGTCGCGCATCCATGCGTGGTTTTGTCCGCTTCGTCCGCTGCGGCCCGGCGGATCTCGCCTGGTACGGTTGTTGCACCAAGCGGCTTCATGAACACGCCCGCCCATTCCGCTCATTCGCTTCACGCGGCGCCGTCGCCTTTCGATCGTCTCGGCGGCACAGCCGCGCTCGCGCGCATCGTCGATGCGTTCTATCGCCAGATGGACACGCGGCCCGACGCCGCCGGCATCCGCGCGATGCACGGCGCGGATCTCGGCCCGGTGAAGACGGTGCTCGTCACCTATCTGTGCGAGTGGCTCGGCGGCCCGCGTCACTATTCGGCGCAGCGCGGGCACCCGCGTCTGCGGATGCGGCATCGCGCGTTCGCGATCGGCATGGCCGAGCGCGACGCGTGGCTCGCCTGCATGCGCGCGGCGCTCGACGAATGCGGCGTCGAGCCGGCACTGCGGGACGAACTGATGCAGGCGTTCTTCACGCTGGCCGACTGGTTGCGCAACACCGGGCGATGACGTTCGCCCTCACCTTTGACGACGACACCGAGGATTTTTCATCATGACCGAAGCGCTCACCCGCACCACGCTCGACGACACCGCGTTCGCGCGGCTCGAAGCCGAAGGCCGTCTGCTCAACCCCGTGCTGAAGGGGCTCACGAATACCTTCGGGCGGGTCGGATTCCGCGGCGAACTCGCGCTGCGTTTCGCGGCCAAGCTCGCCGACGAAGCGCGCCCGCCCGAGCTGACCTGCGATCAGGTGATGGCCGTCGCGACCTTCGGCGAGCCGCACCTGCCGTTCTTCGCGGGCTTCCTGCTGAGCTTCGAATATCTGAAGGACGTCGCCGAAGTGCTCGGCGACACGTTGAGCGCCGGCGGCAAGTACTTCCTGTTCTGCGACAACATCGACCTGAGCAAGCGCTACCAGGTGCCGTACAAGGGCGCGATGTTCTACGTGCTGCCGATTCTGGAGAGCACCGTCTACAACGAGATGCTCGAGCTGCTCTATCTGGAGAAGAGCGAACTGAAGAAGAAGGACACCGCGGGCAAGCTCGACGCCGTCGCCGACGCGGCGCTCAAGTTCGACGTCACGTTCGACACGATCACGTACGCGGAAGGGCTCGAACTGATGGGCCCCGTGCGCAACCCGAACGAGAATCGGCCCGTATGAGCGGCCGCGAACCTGTCGCTTCACGCCACCCGCACGAGCGGGCCTGAGCAACGTGGGGCGGCCCGGCGTTTCCCGCGCGCCGGCACCGGCGCCCGCGGGCCGCTTGGCCGAACCCTGTCCGTCAACCGGAGCCGGAGCACGACCATGTCCCTGCACAGTTCCTTCGTCGCACGCCGCGGCGGCAACCTGCGCGCGGTGCGCGACGACGACCCGCCGCGCGCACGGATGCCCGCCGCGCTCGCCACCTGGCTCGCGTGGCACGACTATCCCGATCTGCACTCGTGCGGCATCGGCGGCGTCACGCCGCTGATGCTGGCCGCGCTGCAAGGCGAGGACGGCGTGCTCGACGCGCTGCTCGCGCACGGTGCGCGGCTCGACGCACTCGACGACGCCGGCAACGGCGCGCTGTGGTATGCGTGCATCGGCGGCGCGCCCGCGCCGATCCTGCGGCTGATCGAGGCGGGCGCCGACGTCGACCACGCGAACGACGACGACGTCACGTGTCTGATGCAGGCGGCCGCGAGCGGCCGGATCGAGGTGATGCAGCTGCTGCTGTCATGCGGCGCGAGCGAGACGCTATGCGCGCCGGACGGCCGCAGCGCGCGCGACATGGCCACCGATCGTGCGCTGCAGTTGCTGCGCGAATCGCACCGGCTCGCGCATGCGGCGCAGGACGACGCGGCATGAGCGCGTGTGCTTCGCGTCGCCCGGCTTCGGGTTACACGCGCGCCGATGCGGCGGGCGCTCTCGACCATCTGCTCCGGCCGGTATTCCGGCACGAGCGCCATGCAGCCGGACCGAGCCGCGACGCATACCACACCGCGTTCCGGCGCGATGAGGGCGCGCCGCTCGAACCGCTGCCGCTCGCGGACGCACGCGTCGTCGGCAAGCGCATGCAGCGCGAGCGTTCGCAATGAAGGGGCAACGCGTCTTTCGACGTCTCACGGTCAACGAGCTCGGCGCGTGGCGCGGCCGTCATCCCGATGCGCTGGTGCTCGACGCGCGCGATGCCGACAGTCATGCGCGCTCCGGCTGGCCGGACGCCGTGCGGCTGTCGCGCGACAACCAGGACGAGCTGTTGCTGCGCACGCGGCGCGGCCGGCCGATCCTGATCTACTGCCATCGCGGCAACGCGAGCCAGGCCTGGGCGCGCATGTTCGCGGACTTCGGCTTCACGGTCGTCTGCGACCTGATCGGCGGGCACGCGGCATGGGCCGCGAGCGTTGCCGGCGCGAACCCGTCCGGCAGCCCGGTCGAGCCGGCGCTTGCCGCGTGGCTCGCGAGCGTCGGCTTCGTCGGCCCGAGCGCGCGCGACGCGCACGACAACACGCCGCTGATGGTTGCCGCGTGGCGCGGCGCGCACGACGCCGTCGACGCGTTGCTGGCACACGGCGTGGCGGTCGATGCGATCAACGCGGACGGCAACAACGCGCTGTGGCTCGCCTGCGTGCACGGCGACCCGGCCGGCATCGAGCGGCTCGCGCGGGCCGGCGTGCCGCTCGACCATGCGAACGTGACGGGCGCGACCTGCCTGATGTACGCGGCATCGTCGGGCAAGGCCGCGGTCGTCCGTGCGCTGCTCGCGCTGGGGGCCGATCCGGCGATCCGCTCGCGCGACGGCTTCACCGCCCTCGACATGGCCGCGACGGCCGAATGCCTGCAATTGCTGCGCCGACTCTGATGAAGGATCTTGCGATGGCTCATGTCACGTTTTACGAAAAACCCGGCTGCGGCGGCAATGCGGCGCAGAAGGCGCTGCTGGTCGCCGCCGGCCACACGCTCGAGGTGCGCAATCTGCTGCGCTGGCCGTGGACGCCGAAGACGCTGTTCGCGTTTCTCGAGCCGCTGCCGGTGCACGAATGGTTCAACCGCGCGGCGCCGGACGTGAAAGCCGGCCGGATCGTCCCCGAGGCGCTCGACGCCGCGGCCGCGCTCGCGCTGCTGCTGGCCGAACCGTTGCTGATCCGCCGGCCGCTGATGGAAGCGGGCGACGGCCGGATGGTCGGCTTCGATGCGGCGCGCGTGCATGCGTGGATCGGCCTCGGTCCGTTGACGGCGGCAGACGCGCCGCCAGGTTCGCTCGAAGGCTGTGCGGCCGCCACGACGGGCTGCGCCGCCGCGTCCGCCTGAATGCAATTTGACCGGAGAGCCGCCATGCCTCTTTACGACTATCGGTGCCGCGACTGCGGCCGGACCTTCGAAGCGCTGGTGCGGGCGGGCGCGTCGCCCGCGTGTCCGCACTGCGGCAGCACCGCGCTCGACAAGCAGGTCAGCGCGCCCGCGCCGCCCGGACGCTCGCGCGAGATCGTCAGGAACGCCCGCCGGCAGGCGGCCCATGAGGGCCATCTGAGCAACTTCTCGGCCGCGGAGCGCGCGAAGCTGCTGAAGTAGCGGAACGACGGGGGGCGCGTCGGTCGGGCGGCGCGCGCGATGCGGTTCTCAAGAGCCGCTCGCGACATCGACGCCCGCCTCCGCATGCCGCCTCACGACGGCCTCACGTCTGCCTCACACGAAGCTCAACAGCTCGACGGTCACCGGTTCGTCGCCGAGCACCGCCTGGCACGCAAGCCGCGATTTCGAGCCGACCCCGACGATCGCATCGAGCTTTTCGTTCTCGGTGCGCTGAATCTTCGACAGGCTCTTGCGGCCCTCCTGCACGAACAGATGGCACGACCCGCATTCGGCCTTGCCGTCGCATTTGTGCGCGATGGCCTCGCCGACGCCGAGGAGCGCCTGCAACAGCGTCGCACCGACGGCGACATCGTAGGATTTACCGGAAGGAAGAACGGTCAGGATGGTCATGGTCAGATACTCACGGGACGATAAAGACAACAAGGAAAACGGCGGAAACCACCGCGTGACGACACGCCGCGCCGCGGCCGTCACGCGGGAAGCGCGTGCCTCAACTCGGCGACCAGCGCGCGGGCGAAGGCATCGAGCGGCATCGCGATCCGCTCGATGCGCTGCTCGTCGAGGAAGCGCGCCTCCATCCGCGTCGGCTCGTCGGGCAGCACGGCCCAGTGCGTATCGGACGAACGCTTCATGATCTGACGCGCGAAGCTGCGGGCGAGCTGGTCGTCGAAGCGGCAACCGACGAACAGGAAGCTGCGGCCGCTGCGCCACGCCTGCACCGCGGGCGGAATCGGCGTCTGGATGTCGATCTCGGTCAGCACTTCGACGAAGTCGCTGTCGGACACCAGATAGTTCGCGGCGGGCGCATGCGCGCCGATCGGCTTGTAGAGCAGCGCGCCGGCGGACGGCACCTCGGGCAGCCGCGCGCCGTGCGCGTCGTAGCCGGCGAACCATTCGCCGAAGTGCTCGGACTGCGACAGCCCCTGCACCTGCGCCCAGCCGCCCGGCCGCATGCGCGCGAGCGCCGTCGCGAAGGTGTCGTCGTACCAGGTGTCGACATACAGGCCCGCCCCGCTCGCGGCGAGCGCGCAATGCAGCGCCGACGGCGCCGGCGAGGCCGCGAACGCGTCGTTCATCAGGCTCACCACCGACTTGCGATGCTTGAAGTTCTCGATGAACTGCGCGGCCTGCGTGAGCCGGTGGCGGATCTTGTGCGGCACGCTGACCTTGTCGGTCATCAGCCGCGCCAGCGCCTCCGCGGTGGCCGGCACGCGCACGTCGGCGCACAGCGCGAGCAGGCCCGGGCCGAGATACGGAATGATGCTGCCTGCCTCGATCCGGCGGGCGATGTGCTCGATCGACATGCTCATGAACGGCTTCCTCACAGATAGATCGCGGCTCCCGCGCCCACGTTGGTCGCGGTGTCCTTCAGGGTCGTGACGATGAACTTCACCTGGTCGGCGTCGAGCAAGGTGTGCAGCGGCAGCGCCAGCGCGCGGTCGCCGATGCGCTCGGTGTCCGGCAGCACGCCGCGCTTGCGGCCGATCGAGTCGCCCGCCTGCATGTAGTGGAACTGCTCGTGCAGCGGATGGCTGTATGCGGCGGTCTCGATTCCGCACGACTTCAGATCGTCGATCATCTGCGCGCGCGCGCTTTGCGTGAAGCGCTTGCCGAGGTGCACGACGTACAGCATCCAGTTCACCTCGTCGACGTCGTCGGCCGTGTACGGCGGCTTGATGCCTTCGAAGCTGCGCATCTGCTCGTGATACCAGCGCTCGACCTGCTTGCGCTGCGCGAGGCGCTCGTCGAGGCTCGCGAGCTGCGCGAGACCGAGCGCGGCCGTCAGCTCGCTGATACCGGCCTGCAGCGGCACGCGCGCGCCGACCGACACCGAGCCGCGGTCCGCGACGCGCCGCTCGCGCAGATAACGCAGCTCGTGCACGAGCGCGTCGTCGTCGGTGACGAGCATCGCGCCCTCGCCCGCGCACAGCGCGCTCGGCGCCGAGAACTCAAAAATCGCGACGTCGCCGAACGAGCCGACCGTGCGGCCGCGGTAGCGCGAGCCGAGCGCCTCGGTGCTGTCCTCGATCAGCGCGAGCCCGTGCGCATCGGCCAGCTCGCGCAGCGGACCCCACGCGGCGGGATGGCCGTTCGTGTTGCCGGCGAGGATCGCCCGCGTGCGCGGCCCGATCTTCGAGCCGGCCTTGTCGGCGCTCAGGCAGCCGCTCCAGTAATCGATGTCCGCGAACACCGGCGTCGCGCCCGCGAGCGTGATCGCCTGCGCGACCTGATGCCAGGTGTGCGATGCGCAGATCACCTCGTCGCCGGCCCCGATGCCGAGCGCGCGCAGCGCGAGCCACGCGCCGAGCGTGCCGCTCGCGACCGCGACCGCATGCGCGCGGCCGGCCCAGCCCGCGAATGCGCGCTCGAACGCTTCGCGCATCGGCCCGTCGCTCCAGCGCGACGAGCGCAGCACCGCGCTCACCAGCTCGATTTCACGCGCACCGCACGCCGGCTCGGCGAGCGCAATCTCGTCAAGTTCCATGGCCGCTCCCATCGTCGGTCAGGATCAGCGCGTTCGCTTCGCTCGCATGCGCCGTGATCGACAGGCACATCCCGGCGATCCGGACGAAGTAGACGGCCCGCGCGCCGACGCGCAACGCGGGCGTCTCGCCGCACATGTCGGCCGCGCCGAGCCGCATCGTGCGCACGTCCGGAAAGCGCTCGCGCCACCGGCTCGCGGCGGCGTCGAGCGTCGACGCCGAGCCGATCAGCTCGGCCGCGGCCTGGACTTGCTCGGCGGTGAGCGCCATGTCATTCCTCCACGCCGGCGATACGCCGCGCTTCGACCGTCACGGGCAGCGCCGTGGCGGGATCCATCTCGGGCAGCTCGAGCTGCCAGCCATTGCCGAGCGTGACGAGCCCGCCCCACATCTGCGGCCGCGCCATCGACACGATCGGCTCCTCGAGGTCCTTCTTCGGCACGTAGGCGCTCAGCACGCCTTTGCTGTCTCTGCGGATCATCACTTTCACGATAAAGACTCCGGGGATACGACGGGTTCAGGTCGGCTGCACGGCCGCTTCGGCCAGCAACGGCTTCAACAACGGGGGCAGCGCGGCGAGCAGGTAATCGATGTCGCGCGCGCTGGTGGCCGCGCCGAGCGAGAAGCGCACGGCGCCGAGCGCCTCGTCGCGCGGCACGCCCATCGCGCTCAGCACGTGCGACGGCTCGCTGCCGCCGGACGAGCACGCCGAGCCCGACGACGCGCACACGCCGATCTGCTCGCAGCGCTGCAAGACGGTGTCGGCGTCCAGCCGGCCGACGCGCAGGCAGCTCGTGCCGGGCAAGCGCGGCGCGCTCGCGCCGTACACGTGCACGCCGGGCAGCGCCGCGCGCAGGCCGGCCTCGAACGCGTCGCGCAGCGCGGCGATCCGCGCGGCGTCGGCGAGCGCATCGGCCAGCCGCTCGAGCGCCGCGGCGAAGCCGACGATCGCGGGCAGGTTTTCGGTGCCGCCGCGCCGGTGCCGCTCCTGGCTGCCGGGAAACTGCGCCGCGAGCGGCACGCCGTCGCACACCAGCAGCGCGCCGATCCCTTTCGGCCCGTGCAGCTTGTGCGCGGACAGCGACACCGCGTCGGCGCCGAGCGCCGCGAAATCGAACGGCAGCTTGCCGACCAGCTGCGTCGCGTCGACGTGCAGCAGCGCGCCCGCCGCCTGCACGAGCGCCTTCACGTCGGCGATCGGCATCAGCACGCCGGTCTCGTTGTTCGCCGCCATCACCGACACCAGCGCGACGTCCGGGCCGATCACGCGCGCGGCGCTGTCGAGATCGAGCACGCCGTCCGGTCGCACCGCGATGAAATCGACCGGACGGCCCTGCGCGGCGAGCGCGTGCGCGAGCTTCAGCTGCGCCGCATGCTCCGTCGCGCCGAAGACAAGCCTGCGCCGCACGGCCGGCGCCGGGGCCGGGGCAGACGCCGACGCTGCGGCCGGCGCCCCGAGCCCGAGCACGGCGAGATGATTCGCCTCGGTCGCGCCGCTCGTGAAGACCACTTCCCTGGCCTTGCAGCCGAGCGCGCCGGCGATCGTCGCGCGCGCGGCGGCCAGCGTGCGCTTCGCCTGCTGTCCGGCGCCATGCTGCGACGACGCGTTGGCCCACACGTCGGTCAGCACGGCGAGCATCGCGTCGATCGCCGCGGGCGCGGGCGCCGTCGTCGCGTTGTGGTCGAGATAGATCATCGTCGCTCCCCGTCGTGCGTCACGGCCAGAACACGCGCTCGGCGTCGACGCACAGCAGCTCCAGCAGCAGGTCGAGATCGGCGCTTTCGTACCGCCACGACCAGCGGCGCGCCGCATGATCGCGGGCGTACAGGCTCCAGCGCCCGGCGGGGCCGCGCGCGAGCCGCGCGATGTCGATCACGCCGCCGCCCGGGTCGACGTTGCGCGAGCAGCACGGGCTCTCGATCCGGAAGCCGTCGGCGTCGCGCAGCACGCGCGGGCTCACGTAGCGATAGCGCGCACGCTCGCGCAGCGCGCGTTCGATGCGCCGCTGCGTGAAATCGACGACGCTCGCCGGCTGGCCGCGCCCTGGCGCCGCTCGCCCCTGCGTCATCATCGCGCCGCCCCGTCGTGTTCGGGCAGCAGGCCGGCCGGCGCCGGCGCGATCTCGTCCTCGGTACAGCCGATCACCTGCCGGCCGAATTCGACCAGGTAGACGGGCTCCCCCGTGTCGACGACCTGCCCGACGTTGACGATCTCGCCCACCGCGCCCGCGTCGACGAGGCGCGCGCCGGGCGCATGGTCCGGATAGCTGCCGTCGTTGCACAGATCGTCCAGCGCGACGACGCGCATGCCCCACGAATATTCGGGCTCCCGCATGGGCTCCATCATGTTCACGATGACGTCTCCGGTTCTCCGCGCGCCGCGGCGTGCGGCCCGTCGGCTGCAACGGCCCGCCCGAGCTCGCCGAGCCGGCTCGCGTGCGCGCCGAGCTTCGCGAGCACGTCGTCGGGCAGGTTGTCGAGCGTGCACAGCTCCTTCGCGCGCATCCCGACCCGGTGGCCGGTGTCGACGAAGTCGACCGCATAGATATAGAACTGCTGCAGGAACGTGTTGATGCTCGTCACGTAGCCGACGTCGCCCTTGTTGACGAGCACCTCGCCGATGTCCTTGCCGCTGTAGGTGCCGTCGTTGCGCACCGCCGAGCGCGCGACCACCCGCTCGCCGAACGAAAAACGCGGCGGATGGGCGACCTCGATCACGTCGTCGTCGCGGTTGATGTCAGCCATGGTCCGCTCCACTATCGAGTTCCAGCGGTTGCGACGGATCGTCCGAACGCAGCCGGCGCCTGGCGAGCGCGCACACTTCGTCGTCCGCATCGTCGAGCAGCAGCACGACGATGCCCGGCGGCGCGCGCCGCGCGATCTCCCAGCGCACGCGCCAATCCGCGTCGCCGAGCAGGTTGCCGAGCAACGGCGCCGGCAGCCGCGCGGCGACGCGCCGACGCACCTCGGCGTCGGCATCGTCCACCATCCGCAGCAGCGCCGGCATGTCGAGCCGCTCGGCCACGCGCATGCGCACGCCGCGATCGGCGTCCCGCGCCATCGACGGCAGCAGCGCGACCGGCAGGCGGCGCGCGACCCAGTCGCGCACGCCGTAGTCGGGATCGGTCCGCATGCTCGCGAGCACGGCCGGATCGACGCGCTGCGCGACGCGGATCCGCACCTCGCGATGCGGATCGCCGGCGAGCCGCGACAGATATGCGTGCGGCAGGCGCAACGCCACCTGCAGCCGTACGGTTTCGTCCGGATCGTCGATCAGCGCGGGCAGGCGGAACACGTCCGCGTAGCGCGCGGCGATCGCGCGCACCTCGAAATACGGGTGCGCGAGCTGTTCGTTGGCGAGCGCCGGATGCCAGCTGAAGAAGCGGTCGATCCGGCGCGCATACGCGTCCTGCATGCAGGCGCGGCCCGGCTCGCAGCCGGCTTCGCCCGCGCGGCCCCGCAGCGCCGCGTACGGGCAGCGCGCGCAGTCGAGCGCGCCGCCCTGCCAGTCCAGCGGCGGGATGTCGCCGGCGGGCGCCGACGCGCGCGGCGCGGTCGGCGCGTTCGCGTCGGCCTGCGCCGGGACGCTGCGCGCCCGGCCGAGCGCGCTATCGCGAGACGGCGCGGCGGCGCGCTCGCGCGGCGACCGCCCTGCGCGCGGGGAGCGTGGCGAGCGGTTCATCTCGGCGTCTCCGCCCAGCCGCGCGCCGGATGCGCGTGCAGCGCGTCGTCGTCATCGCCGTCCGCGCAGCGTTCGTCGCGCGTCAGCACGTGCAGCAGCAGTGCGCCGCCCACCCGGTCGTCCGGGTCGAGGCGCCGCAATTCGTCGAGCAGCGAGCGCGCCGCCGCGCGCTCGCCGAGCCGCAGGTTCAGGTATGCGAGCCCTTTCATCACGAACAGCTGGAAGCGCACCGTCGCGTCGTAGCGCACCGCGTCGCCCGTCGGCGGCGCATCGCCGACGCGCGAGCCGAGCGCCGTGCGCACGAGCGCAAGCGCTGCCTCGCCGACCGCACGCGCCTGCGCGAGCCGATGGCCGTAGAAATGGAAGCGGTACAACGCGATCAGCGGCGCCGGATGCGCGGGCAGCGCCGCCCGCGCGCGTTCGAGCAATGCCAGCGCGTCGTCCGGGCGGTGCTGCAAACGCCCGGCGGCGTCGATCCATGCGGCAACGGGTGCCGGCAGACCGCCGCCGAGCGCCGAACACGCGAACGCGGAGAGTGCGTCGTCGAGCGTGCGGGATTCGCCGTACATGGTCCGCTCCCGTCGGTCACGACGCGCGCGACAGCTCGGGCGGCCGGCCGCGGCCGATCGCGTCGATGCCGATCTTCGCGACGCCGGGCTCCGCCGGCGCGGCGCTGCTGCACGCGCACGGCGCCTGGTTCGGGTTCGTGAACGTGAGGCCCGACTGCGTCGCCGTTTCGACGAAATCGATCGTCACGCCGTCGAGCAGCATCCGGCTTTCCGCGGGCAGGAACACGCGCAGGCCGTCGGCGTCGAGCACCGCCTCGCCCGCCTGCGGCGCGGCCTCGGCGCTGAACGCCGCGTTATAGCCCGAGCAGCCGCCGGCGCTGACGACGAGCCGGAAGCCCGCGCCGGCCGGCAAGCCCGAGAAGCGCACGATACGGCGCATGAACTTGTCCGCCGCGGCGGTGATGGTGACATTCGGCAGCATGATCGCGATTCACTCCTTGTCGTTGAACGCGTTGAACGCGTGGACGGCGGCCGGCACGCGGCTCACGCCGGCACGATGCAGCCGTCGACCGGGCACACCGCGACGCATTGCGGGCTGTCGAAGTGCCCTTCGCATTCGGTGCACTTCTTGGGATCGATCGCGAATACGCCGCCTTTTTCGCCGATCGCGACGTTCGGGCACTCCGGTTCGCACGCCGAGCAGCCGGTGCAGGTCGAAGCGATGATCTTCAGGGACATGGTGACGCTCCTGTTGTGGGTGAGATCCTGATGACGCGCGCGTTACGCCGCCGCGCTGCCGGTGTACGCGCCCTGCCGGATCGCCGCGTCGCCGCGATCCGCATGCACGACCGCGCCGGACGCGACGCGGCCGCGGTAATCGTCGAACCATGCGAGCGCGGCCTTCTCGATGAACTCGCCGGAGAAACGCTCGACCGGCTCGATGCCGGCCTGCGCCAGCTCGTCGCGCGGGCACGCGCCGATCTTCGCGACGAGCACCGCATGGCAGTCGTTGATCGCGCGCACGACCGACGGCAATTGCTCGTCGTCGCCGAAACCGCCCTGGCAGTACAGGTCGACGCGGCGATGGCCGACGAACAGCGCTTCCGATGCGGACACCTCGAAGATCTGGAATTCGCTCACGTGGCCGAAGTGCTCGTTGACGCGCCCGCCGCCCTTCGTCGCGACGGCGACCAGCACCTTGAGATCCGTGGCGACGTCGCTCGCCATCGACGCCGCGAGCGCCTCCTGCTTCGCCGCATGCTGCGCGCTGCGTTCGGCCTCGACGCGGTCCTGATAGGCCCGGCGGCGATCGAGGTCGTAGACCACTTCCATCTCGTCGATCCGGTCGAGCGTGAACTCGTCGCTGCGGTCCTCGCCGAGCAGGCCGACCGCGTCCGCGCGGCATTGCCGGCAGTGCCGCATCAGGTTCGCGCCGCCCATGCACGCGTCCTGCACGGCCTTCAGTTCCTGCGCGCTCGGTCCGCGCTGGCCGTTCAGGCCGAAATAGGTGCCGTGCTCGGGCTCGGAGATCAGCGGCATGATGTTGTGCAGGAAGGCGCCGCGCTTCTTCACCTCGCGGTTCACCTCGATCAGGTGCTCGTCGTTGACGCCGGGGATCAGCACCGAATTGATCTTGGTCAGCACGCCGCGCGCGGTGAGCATCTCGAGCCCCTTCATCTGCTGCTCGTGGAGGATCTGCGCGGCCTCGTAGCCGGTCACGCGCCGGTGGTCCCAGAAGATCCACGGATAGATCTTCGCGCCGACGGCCGGGTCGACCATGTTGATCGTGATCGTCACGTGGTCGATGTTGTAGCGGCAGATCTCGTCGACCAGCGCAGGCAGCGCGAGGCCGTTGGTCGACAGGCACAGCTTGATGTCGGGCGCCTGCTCCTGGAGCATCCGGAACGTGTCGAAGGTCTTCTGCGGGTTCGCGAGCGAATCGCCGGGGCCGGCGATGCCGAGCACCGTCATCTGCGGAATCTCGCTCGCGACCGCGACGACCTTCTTGACCGCCTGCTCGGGCGTGAGCTTCTGCGACACGACGCCGGGGCGCGACTCGTTCGAGCAGTCGTATTTGCGGTTGCAGTAGTTGCACTGGATGTTGCAGGCGGGCGCGACGGCGACGTGCATCCGCGCGTAGTGGTGATGCGCCTCTTCCGAGTAGCACGGGTGGTTCTTGACCTTCTCCCAGATCTCGGCGGGCATGTCGTCGGGGCCGCCCGACGAGCCGCAGCTCGCCTTGCCGTCGCCGCCGTGCGTGCCGCAACCGCCGCCCGCCGGGACGTCCGCTGGCATACCGAGCGGTTTGATCTCGCCGATGCCGATATAGGCCGACGCGGGGGGCATGCCGACGTTCTGTGCGCTGTGCATGGACTTCTCCTGGAATTCGACGGGGACGACGTGCGACGTTAAAAGCCAGAACCGTGCCACGCCGCGACGCACGCAGCGGCGCGCCTGAGCGGCCGATCCGATGTCCGGTTTGTCGGGCCGGCGCGCGTTCCGCGACGAGAACGGCGGCCGCCGCTGTCGCGGTTGCGACAAACGACACAATCGGGGAGCGACGGAGGGAAGCGCGCCGATGCGTCGGCGGCTGCGGCGGGATGGGAATGCGCGCGTGCGCGTGAGGCCGGTCGGGAAGGAAAGCGGAAGCGGAAGCGGCGTGCGCGCATGCGGCGGCGCAAGCGCGCAGTCAAACGCCGCGCGTGCAGCTCAGCGCACGCGCGGCGCGGCGGTGGCGGTGGCGGTGGCGATCAGAACCGCCGCACCTCGATGCCGTACTTGTGCAGCGCGTAGCCGATCTGTCGCGGCGTGATCTTCAACAGGCGCGCGGCCTTCGCCTGCACCCAGCCGCAGCGCTCCATCGCCCAGATCAGGCGCTCGCGCTCGCCTTCCGGCTTGCCTTCGTCGTCGCCGTTCATCGCGAACGCGTCGTCGTGGTCGTGCTCGTGGTCATGGAACGCATCGTCGAACGGGTCGTCCGCGAAGCCGCCGTCGCGCGGCAAGCCGCGGTGATCGCCGGCGCCCGGCGCGGGCACCTCGCAGATCGGAATGTCGAGCAGCCGCGCGGGACGCACCGCGTCCTCGCGCTCGATGTGATGCAGCACCTTCGTCAGGCAGCGGTCCTCCTGGCACAGGAACGCGAGGCGGTCGATCGTGTCGTGATGCGTCATCGTCGCGGTGCGCTCGACGCAGTTCTCGAGCTCGCGCACGTTGCCGGGCCAGTAGCAGCTCGTCAGCACGCGCATCGCGTCCTCGCTGAAGCGCAGCGCGCGGCCGTTGTCGCGGTTGAAGCGATCGAGAAAATGCTGGGCCATCGCCGGGATGTCGTCGCGCCGCTCGCGCAGCGGCGGCAACTGGATGCTGACGACGTTGATCCGGTAGTAGAGATCGGCGCGGAACTCGCCTTCCTTCACCATCCGCTCGAGATTGCGATTGGTGGCGAGAATCAATCTCACATCGACTTTCACCGGCGCCGCGCCGCCGACCCGCTCGAACTCGCGCTCCTGCAGCACGCGCAGCAGCTTCGCCTGGAACGACGGCGAGATGTCGCCGATCTCGTCGAGGAACAACGTGCCGCCATGCGCCAGTTCGAAACGCCCCTTGCGCAATCCCTGCGCACCGGTGAACGCGCCCTTCTCGTGCCCGAACAGCTCGCTTTCGAGCAGCGTCTCGGTCAGCGCCGCGCAGTTCACCGAGATGAACGCGTGGTCGTTGCGCGGCGACAGCCGGTGGATCGCGCGCGCGATCACCTCCTTGCCGGTGCCGCTCTCGCCGCGCAGCAGCACCGTCGTGCGGGCCGGCGCGACCTGATGGACCTGCGAGAACACCTGCTGCATCGGCGCTGACACGCCGACCACCTGATCGAGCTGCTGCACCGGCCGGATCGCCTTCTGCATGCGCCGCACCTCGTCCTGCAGGCGGTCGTGCGCGCAGCTGACGCTGCGATGTAGCAGCATCGCCTGCCCCATCAGCGTCGCGACGATCTTCATCAGATACAGGTCGTTCGCGAACACGCGGTTGCGATCGGGGTTCGAACAAAACGCGACCAGCACGCCCAGCGTACGCTGCTCGTGGCGAATCGGCATGCCGAGCATCGCGACCGAGCCGTCGTCGGGCTCGCCCGCGCCGCCCGTGCGATCGAGGAACAGCGGCTCGTCGCGCACTTCCGGCACGATCACCGGCGAGCCGCTCGTGAAGATGCGTCCGACGATGCCCTCGCCGGGCAGGAAGCGCACGCGCTGGCGCCAGTCGTCGGCGAGGCCGGTGCAGCACAGGCCGCGCAGGTAGCCGTCCGGCTCGACGACGACGACGAACGCCGAGCGCCAGCCCAGCGTGTAGGACAGGTAACGCAGCGACGTGAGGAAGGTCTGCGAGACGTCGAGCGACGATATCAGCGTCTTGCCCACTTCATAGACCACGTCGAGATCACGGCGATGCTCGCTTGCATGGGAATTCGGCATGGCTTTCGCTCCTGCGATGGCTCGCCCGCGCGTGCAGCACTCCGGCGCGACGTAATGGCGAAGCAATATCTGCGCCCATCTCGTGCCGCCGGATCGTGACGCCTGCCCGCGGCGACAAAGCCGACACAGGCGAGAAACGACCAGACAAAGGCGACAAGGTCGCGCGCCGTTCGCCGGGTGCGCGCGACAAACTCGACAATGCGCAGCTCGACATCCACGATATCAAGCGAAAAAAAAGCGTGGCATGGATGTTGCAAATCCGGCGGTCGTCAACCCACCGTCGTCATCCCTCCACGCGGAGCATGCAATGGCCTATAGCGACAAGGTCCTCGACCACTACGAAAACCCGCGCAACGTCGGCTCGTTCGACGCCGGCGCCGACGACGTCGGCACCGGCATGGTCGGCGCGCCCGCATGCGGCGACGTGATGCGGCTGCAGATCCGCGTGAATGCCGACGGCGTGATCGAGGACGCGAGATTCAAGACCTACGGCTGCGGCTCCGCGATCGCGTCGAGCTCGCTCGTCACCGAATGGGTGCGCGGCCGCACGCTCGACGAAGCGCTCGCGATCAAGAACACCGACATCGCCGAAGAACTCGCGCTGCCGCCCGTGAAGATTCACTGCTCGATTCTCGCCGAGGACGCGATCAAGGCCGCCGTCGCCGATTTCCGCTCGCGGCATCCGGGCGCGGGCGGCGGCGAGACGCTCGCCGAGCAGCCGGTCTGCACGTCCACGCCGAACTGAACGCTTCACTCCTTCGAGGATCACCCCATGGAACTCCTGCAACCGTCCGCCGACGCCGCGCCCGTCCCGCTGCCGGCCTTTCTGGACTTCACGCCCAACGCGGCCGCGAAAGTCGCGGCGCTGATCGACGCGGAAGGCAACCCGCAGCTGAAACTGCGGCTCTACGTGTCGGGCGGCGGCTGCTCGGGCTTTCAATACGGTTTCGCGTTCGACGACCAGGTCGCCGATGACGACCTGCAAGTCGTCACCGACGGCGTCACGCTGCTGATCGACGCGATGAGCCGGCAATACCTCGCGGGCGCCCGCGTCGACTACGAGGACGGGCTCGAAGGCTCGCGCTTCGTGATCCAGAACCCGAACGCGCAGAGCACGTGCGGCTGCGGCAGTTCCTTTTCCGTGTGAGCGCGCGATGGCCATCTCCGTCACTCCAGCGGCCGCGCGCCACATCGAGAAAGCGCTGCAAAAGCGCGGCGCCGGGCTCGGCCTGCGCGTCGCGGTCAAGACGAGCGGCTGCTCCGGCTTCGCCTACGCGCTCGAATTCGTCGACGCGCCGAACGACGACGATCTGTGCTTCGCGACGCACGGCGTGACCGTCGTCGTCGACCCGCGCAGCCTGCCGATGCTCGACGGCACCGAGCTCGACTTCGTCCGCGAGGGCCTGAACGAAGGCTTCAAGTTCCACAACCCGAACGCGACCGCGAACTGCGGCTGCGGCGAGAGCTTCGCCGTCTGAGCACGCCCGCACGCGACATTCGCACCGACCGCACGGAGACCCGCCATGGCCCTGCTGCAGATCGCCGAACCCGGCCGCGCCGCCGCGCCGCATCAGCACCGGCTCGCCGCCGGCATCGACCTCGGCACGACCAACTCGCTCGTCGCGACCGTGCAGAGCGCGCTCGCGCGCGTGCTGCCGGATGCGGACGGCCACGCGCTGCTGCCGTCGATCGTGCGCTATCTGCCGTCCGGCGCAACCGAGGTCGGCCGGCTCGCGCAGCTGCGTCAGGTCGACGATCCGCAGAACACGATCGTGTCGGTGAAGCGCCTGATGGGCCGCGGCCTCGCGGATGTCGCGGGCGCCGACGCCCTGCCGTACCGGTTCGTCGAACGGCCCGGCATGGTCGCGCTCGACACGGCCGGCGGCGTGCGCACGCCCGTCGAGGTGTCGGCCGAGATCCTGCGCGCGCTGCGCGTGCGCGCCGAGACGGCGCTCGGCGGCGAGCTGGCCGGCGTCGTCATCACGGTGCCCGCGTATTTCGACGACGCGCAGCGGCAAGCGACCAAGGACGCCGCGCGGCTCGCCGGCCTGACCGTGCTGCGCCTGCTGAACGAGCCGACGGCCGCCGCGGTCGCTTACGGCCTCGACCGCGGCGCGCAAGGCGCGTACGTCGTCTACGATCTCGGCGGCGGCACCTTCGACGTGTCGGTGCTGAAGCTCGCGAACGGCGTGTTCGAAGTGCTCGCGACGGGCGGCGACTCGGCGCTCGGCGGCGACGATTTCGATCACGCGATCGCGGCGTGGCTGTGCCGCGCGCACGGCGTCGACCCGCTCGCCTCGCACGCGCCCGGCGACCAGCGCGCGATGCTGAGCGCCGCGCGGGCGGCGAAGGAAACGCTGTCGCACGCGGCGAGCGCCGATCTCGCGATCCGGCTGTCGAGCGGCGTCGAGCTGCGGCAAACGCTGTCGCGCGCGGCGTTCGCGGGGCTCGCGGAAGCGCTCGTCGCGCGCACGCTGGCGGCGACCAAACGCGCGCTGCGCGACGCGCAGCTGGCGATCGGCGAGCTGGACGGCGTGATCCTCGTCGGCGGATCGACGCGGATGCCGGTCGTGCGCGACGCGGTGCGCAGCCTGTTCGGCCGCGAGCCGCTGGCCGACATCGATCCCGATCAGGTGGTCGCGCTCGGCGCCGCGAAACAGGCCGACGTCCTCGCCGGCAACGCCGGCAGCGACGCGTGGCTGCTGCTCGACGTGTGCCCGCTGTCGCTCGGCATCGAGACGATGGGCGGCCTCGTCGAGAAGATCATTCCGCGCAACTCGACGATTCCGGTCGCACGCGCGCAGGAATTCACGACGTTCAAGGACGGCCAGACCGCGATGTCGATTCACGTCGTGCAGGGCGAGCGCGAATCGGTGGGCGACTGCCGCTCGCTCGCACGCTTCACGCTGCGCGGGATTCCGCCCGCGGTGGCCGGCGCCGCACGCATCCGCGTCACGTTCCAGATCGACGCCGACGGGCTGCTGGCCGTCACCGCGCGCGAGCAGCGCAGCGGCGTCGATGCGCACGTCGAAGTGAAGCCGTCTTACGGCCTGAGCGACGACCAGGTCGCGTCGATGCTGCGCGATGCGATCGACACGTCCGTGGCGGACATGCAGCTGCGCGCGTGGCGCGAAGCGCAGGTCGATGCGCGCAGGATGCTCGACGCGACCGAAGCCGCGCTGACGGAGCACGCATCGCTGCTGTCGGCCGACGAACTCGCGGCGGTCCGGCAGGCGCTGTTCCGCGTCGCCGACGCGCTCGGCACGGCCGCGCCGCTCGACGCGCTGCGCGAGGCCGCCGACGCGCTGTCCCGCGCCACCGAGCAGTTCGCCGCGCGCCGGATGGATGCGTCGATCCGCAGCGCGCTCGCCGGGCGCGCGCTCGACAGCCTCGCGTAACGGATACCGAGGAGCGCGTATGCCCTGCGTCCGGGTTCTGCCTCATCCTGCGCTGTGTCCCAACGGCCATGCATTCGATGCGCCGCGCGGCGCGTCGTTGTGCGAGAGCCTGCTCACGAGCGGCATCGCGCTCGAGCACGCTTGCGAAATGGTCGCCGCGTGCGCGACCTGCCATGTGTACGTGCGGGAAGGCGGCGCGTCGCTCGCGCCGCCGGACGACGAAGAGAACGACCAGCTCGATCGCGCGTGGGGGCTCGACGCGCAGTCGCGGCTCGCGTGCTGCGTGAGCCTCGGCAACGACGACCTGACGATCGAACTCCCGCGCCACACGCGCAATCTCGCACGCGAACGCTGAGCGCGCGGGCCGTCCTCGGGCCGCCGTTCGTCTCTTCGTCACGCGCCTGCCGCTCATCCCGCCCGTACGTCCGCCTGCGCGACACGTTGCACGCGCAACGTCGCGCGCACCGCGCGCCGACGACCCGACATCCAGCCGACGCACCGCTGTCCGAAACAGCACATTCGCGACACGCGTGGGCGGCAAGCCGCCATCCGCGCGCTGCGCGATTCGCGCAAACCCGCGTCGCGACGGCCTCTCGCGCCCCCATGCGCAATTGGCACGACCTTTGCAAATACGTATCGCAACGCCCTCTGGAATCGCAACCATGTCCATTCCGATCATCAACGACACGACACTGCGCGACGGCGAACAGACCGCCGGCGTCGCGTTCACCGTCGAGGAGAAATGCGCGATCGCGACCGCGTTGTCGAACGCCGGCGTGCCCGAACTCGAAATCGGCATCCCGTCGATGGGCGCCGACGAAATCGCGGACATCCGCTCGATCGTCGACCTGAATCTCGACGCGAGCGTCATGGTCTGGGGACGCCTGACGCCGGGCGACCTCGCCGCGGCGCTGCGCTGCCGGCCCGACATCATCCACCTGTCCGTGCCGGTGTCGGACATTCATCTGCAATACAAGCTGCGCCAGCCGCGCGCCTGGGTATTCGCGCAGATCAGGCGCGTGATCGGCGAGGCCGTGCGCAGCGACCTGAAGATCTCGCTCGGCGCCGAGGACGCGTCGCGCGCCGACCCGGCGTTCCTCGCCGACGTCGCGCGGCTCGCGCAGCAATGCGGCGCGCAGCGCATCCGCTTCGCCGACACGCTCGGCGTGCTCGATCCGTTCTCGACCTACGAAGCCGTCGCGCGTCTGCGCGACGCCGTCGACATCGAGATCGAGATGCACGCGCACAACGATCTCGGGCTCGCCACCGCCAACACGCTCGCGGCGCTGCGGGCCGGCGCGACGCATGCGAACACGACGGTCAACGGCCTCGGCGAGCGCGCGGGCAACGCGGCGCTCGAGGAAGTCGTGATGTGCTCGCGCCATCTGCTCGGCCGCGACACCGGCGTCGACACCACCGCGCTCGTCGGCATTTCGCGGCTCGTCGAGCATGCGTCGGGGCGGCAGGTCGCGCTCAACAAGAGCATCGTCGGCGGCGGCGTGTTCACGCACGAGTCGGGCATCCACACCGACGGCCTCGCGAAGAATCCGACGACCTACGAGAGCTTCGATCCGGCCGAGCTCGGCCGCGCGCGCTCGCTCGTGCTCGGCAAGCATTCCGGCTCGCACGGCGTGCGCCATGCGTACGAGGCGCTCGGGCTGCCGGTCGCCGACCAGCTCGTGCCGCTGCTGCTCGCGCGCATCCGCCAGCATGCGACCCAGACGAAGCAGGCGCCGAACGCGGCCGATCTGTACCGGTTCCTGGTCGAGACGCGCGAACTCATCGAGGAATGGTCATGAGCGCCGTGCCGCGCACCGCATCCCCATCGGCGGCGGCCGAGCGCGCCGCCGGCCGCTCATGGTGGGCCTTGCTGCGCGGCGACGCACGCTGCGTGCTCGAGCGCGATCCGGCCGCGCGCAGCCGGCTCGAGGTCTGGACCATCTATCCGGGGCTGCACGCGCTCGCCGCGCACCGCGTCGCGCATGCGCTGTGGCGGCGCGGCTGGCGCTATCTGCCGCGCGTGCTGTCGTTCGTCGCGCGCATGGTCACGCAGGTCGACATCCATCCCGGCGCGACGATCGGCCCGCGCCTGTTCATCGATCACGGCTCGGGCGTCGTGATCGGCGAGACGGCCGAGATCGGCGCCGACTGCACGCTCTATCACGGCGTCACGCTCGGCGGCACCAGCCTGCACGCAGGCAAGCGCCATCCGACGCTCGGCGAGCGCGTGATCGTCGGCGCGGGCGCGACGATCCTCGGCCCGATCGCGGTCGGCGATGGCGCGCGGATCGCGGCGAACTCGGTCGTGATCGACGCGGTGCCGGACCACGCGACCGTCGTCGGGATTCCGGCGCGCGTGGTCGCGCCGCGCGACCGGCGCACCGCGCACGGCTACGACCTGAACCATCACCTGATTCCCGACCCGGTCGGCAAGGCGCTCGCGTGCCTGCTCGATCGCGTCGCCCGGCTCGAGCAGTCCAGCCAAGGCGGCCCGCTGCCGCCGCGTCCCGGCGCACCCGGCGAACCATGCTGCGGCGACGGCTGCATGGACGCCGTGCACGCGCCATCCCCGTCCCGCCGTCCGGAGTGATTCGCCATGACGCCCCTCGCCGAACGATTGAAACACCTGTCCTCCGCGGAGGACTTCCTGCAGTTCTTTGGCGTGCCGTTCGACCAGAAGGTGGTCGACGTCTGCCGTCTGCACATCCTCAAGCGCTTCTTCCAGTACATCCGGCAGCAGGCGTCGATCCCGCAGGACACCGAAGCCGCGCTGTTCGCCGCCTACCGCGACCAGCTCGCACGGGCCTACCGCGACTTCGTCGCGTCGACGCCCGCCGAGGAAAAGGTCTTCAAGGTATTCCAGGACGTCGACGGGCGGCAGCACGTGTCCGTCGACACTCTCCGCGCGTCGCTGCCGGCGCGCGGCACCGCATGACGGAGAAACCCACCATGCACATCGTCGTCTGCATCAAGCAGGTTCCGGATTCGGCGCAGATCCGGGTTCATCCGGTCACCAACACGATCATGCGGCAGGGCGTGCCCGCGATCCCCAATCCGTACGACCTGTTCTCGCTCGAAGAGGCGCTGCGCCTGAAGGACCGCTTCGGCGGCATGGTCACCGCCCTCTGCATGGGGCCGCCGCAGGCCGAGGACGCGCTGCGCAAATGCGTGAGCTACGGCGCCGACGACGCGATCCTCGTGACCGACCGCGCGTTCGCGGGCGCCGACACGCTCGCGACCTCCTATGCGCTCGCGGCCGGCATCCGCCAGATCGCGCGCGAACAGGCGGTCGACATCGTGTTCACCGGCAAGCAGACGATCGACGGCGACACCGCCCAGGTCGGCCCCGGCATCGCGAAGCGGCTCGGGATGCAGTTGCTGACCTACGTGTCGCGGATCGTCGAGATCGATCCCGAGGCGCGCACGATCGTCGTCGAGCGCCGCGCGGAAGGCGGCGTGCAGGTGCTGAAGACCGCGCTGCCGTGTCTCGTCACGATGCTCGAGAACACCAACGAGCTGCGCTTCGCGACGATGCCCGCGATGATCCATGCGGCCGGTTTTCCGGTGCGCAGATGGAACAAGGAGGACGCCGGCATCGAGGACGTGACGAAGATCGGGCTGAAGGGATCGCCGACCGTCGTCAGCAAGGTGTTCGGCCCGACCCCGCGCAGCGAGAAGGCCGACCTGCTCGAACTCGACACGTCGACGCTGCGCGACGTGTCGCTGACCTTGCTGCAGAAGATCTTCACGCGTCATCCGACGCTCGAAACCGACCTGCTGATGAAGGAGTCGACATGACGACCGCCGCCAACCCGCCCGCCGCGCCCGTCAGGAAGGCCGGCGGCCGCAATCTGGAGCTGCCCGAGCACCTGAAGGCGTACAAGGGCGTCTGGGTGTTCGTCGAGCACGACCGCGGCCACGTGCACGGCGTGTCGTGGGAACTCGTCGGCGAGGCGCGCAAGCTCGCCGACAAGCTCGGCAGCGACGTGTCCGTCGTGCTGCTCGGCGGCCCCGACGAAGCGCTCGAGACGTTCGCCGCCGACGCGTTCGGCTACGGCGCCGACAAGGCCTACGTGATTCACGCGCCGGTCCTGCACGGCTACCGGAACGAGCCGTTCACGAAGGCGCTCACCGAGCTCGTCAATCGCTACCAGCCCGAAATCCTGCTGCTCGGCGCGACGTCGATGGGCCGCGACCTCGCCGGCTCGGTTGCGACCACGCTGTTGACCGGACTGACGGCGGACTGCACCGCGCTCAACATCGATCCGGCCACACGTGCGCTGGCGGCGACGCGGCCGACCTTCGGCGGCTCGCTGCTGTGCACGATCATGACGCTCGCGTACCGGCCACAGATGGCGACCGTGCGCCCGCGCGTGATGGCGATGCCGCGCGCCGAGCCCGGCCGCGGCGGCGAGATCGTGCAGGAGACGTTCGGCATGGTCGAAACCGACATCGTCACGAAGCTGCTCGACTTCATCGCCGACGCGAACAGCAACCGCATCAACCTGCCCTATGCCGACGTGATCGTGAGCGGCGGCAAGGGGCTGAAGAACCCGGAGAACTTCCGCCTCGTGTTCGAGCTCGCGCGCGTGCTCGGCGGCGAGGTGGGCGCGACGCGCCCGTGCGTGCAGGCCGGCTGGGTCGAGGCCGACCGGCAGGTCGGCCAGACCGGCAAGACCGTGCGGCCGAAGCTCTACATCGCGGCCGGCATTTCCGGCGCGATCCAGCATCGCGTCGGGATGGAGAGCGCGGACGTGATCGTCGCGATCAACACCGACCCGAACGCGCCGATCTTCGACTTCGCGCACTTCGGCATCGTCGGCAATGCGATGCAGGTGCTGCCCGCGCTCACGCAAGCGTTCGCGGAACACCTGTCGGTTCGCGGCAAACAGGTCGCATAAGGAGCAGCGAAATGAAAAAACCGTCGCAATTCGACGCGATCGTCGTCGGCGCGGGGCCGTCGGGCAATGCCGCGGCCTACACGATGGCGAAGGCCGGCCTCAAGGTGCTGCAGATCGAGCGCGGCGAGTATCCGGGCAGCAAGAACGTGCAAGGCGCGATCCTCTACGCGAAGGCGCTCGAGGAGATCATCCCCGACTTTCGCGACGACGCGCCGCTCGAGCGTCACATCATCGAGCAGCGCCTGTGGATGCTCGACGAGACGTCGTTCGTCGGCACGCACGTGCGCAGCGACGACTACAACAAGCCGCCGTACAACCGCTACACGATCATCCGCGCGCAGTTCGACAAGTGGTTCTCGTCGAAGGTGCGCGAGGCCGGCGCGCTGGTCATCTGCGAGACGACCGTCAACCATCTGATCCTCGACGGCGACCAGGTGGTCGGCGTGCAGTGCGATCGCGAGCAGGGCGACGTCTACGCCGACGTCGTGATCCTCGCCGACGGCGTGAATTCGACGCTCGCGCGCAAGGCCGGTTTCCACGACGAGATCGACGCCGGCAACGTCGCGCTCGCCGTCAAGGAAATCCTGTTCATGCCGGAGGAGACGATCCGTCAGCGCTTCAACATCGGCGAGGACGAAGGCGTCGTGATCGAGATGGTCGGCCGGATCACCGACGGCATGATGGGCACGGGCTTCCTCTACACGAACCGCGAATCGCTGACGATCGGCGTCGGCTGCATGCTGTCCGATTTCAAGCAGAACGCGAACCGCACGAGCCCGTACGTGCTGATCGAGCAGATGAAGCGCCATCCGGCGATCGCGCCGCTGATCGAGGGCGGCGAGATGAAGGAATACTGCGCGCACCTGATCCCGGAAGGCGGCTTCCACGCGGTGCCGCGCGTGTACGGCAACGGCTGGATGATCGTCGGCGACTCGGGCGGCTTCGTGAATGCCGCGCACCGCGAAGGCTCGAACCTCGCGATGACGACCGGGCGCCTCGCGGCCGAGACGGTGATCGCGGCGAAGGCAGCCGGCCGCGGCTATCGCGCGGGCGAGCTGAAGGCGTACAAGGCGAAGCTCGACGACAGCTTCGTGATGAAGGATCTGTACAAGTACCGCGACATGCCGGACACGCTGCACCGCAATCCGCAGTTCTTCACGACCTATCCGGATCTGGTCGCGAACGCCGCGCGCACGATGATCACCGTCGACGGCGTCGACAAGAAGACCAAGGAGCGCGCGATCGTGTCGAGCTTCCGCAAGAGCCGTTCGTTCGCCGGGCTGGTCGGCGACGCGTTCAAAATCTGGAGGGCATTCCGATGAGCACCGTGACAGTCAACGTCGAGGAAAAGCTGTTTCAGAACCGCTACCGCGTCGACGCGGGCCGGCCGCACATCCGCATCAAGAGCACGGACGTCTGCCTGAACGACTGCAGGCAAAAGAGCTGCACGTTCGTCTGCCCGGCGTCGTGCTACAAGGCCGAAGGCAACGGCGCGGTGACGCTGATCACCGACGGCTGCCTCGAGTGCGGGAGCTGCCGGATCCTGTGCAGCGAACATCAGAACATCGAATGGGAGTACCCGCGGGGCGGCCACGGGATCCTGTTCAAGTTCGGTTGAAGGAGGGATACCGCGATGCCACGTCCGACACGACACGTCTTCGTCTGCACGCAGAACCGGCCGCCGAACCATCCGCGCGGCTCCTGCGGCGGCGGCCACGGCTCGGCCGCGCTGTTGCAGGCGTTCTGGGCCGAGCAGCAGAAGCGCCAGGCCTACGACACGGTCGCCATCACCTACGCGGGCTGCCTCGGCCCGTGCGAGCGCGGCGCGAATGTCGTCGTCTATCCGGAAGCCGTGCTGTACAGCGGCGTCACGCCGGCCGACGTCGACGAGATCTTCTCCAGCCACCTCGAACGCGGCGAGCCGGTCGCACGTCTGCTCGCGCCGAGGGAGATCTGGTGAACCTGATGACGGGATCCGAGTCCGCCGAGCTGTTCGGCGGCGACGTGCCCGCGTCGATCCGGCATCTGATCGACTCGGCGCGCGGGGCGACGCGCGACGAGACCGGCGCGGCGCTGTGGGCGGCCGTGCTCAGCGCGCCGCGCAGCCTGCCCGCGTATTACCTGCTCTACAAGTTCCATGCGGCGGCAGGCGAGCTCGCGCACGCGCAACAGGTCGCGATCAAGGCGCTCGCGGTCGCGGCCGAGCAGGCGTCGCTGGCACGCGACTGGCGCACGGTGCGTGCGAGCGACGCCGATTTTTCGGTGCCCGGCCCCGCCCGCTTCTGGCTGTTCACGCTGAAGGCGCTCGCGTTCATCAGCGTGCGGCTGGGCGAGTACCGCGTCGCGCGCGCGCTGGTCGAGAAATTGCGCGCGCTCGATCCGGCCGATCGCGTCGGCTACGGCGTCGTCGATGCGCTGCTCGCCCAGGTTCCGGAACGGTGACGGGCCGCGCATGAAGGAGGTCGAGATGGTTCGCAGTGGAACGCAGCGGAACCGGCCGCCCGGCCGGTCCGCATACGCGGCATGCGCCGGTGCATGGCCATTCGCGGTCCGATGTTCCGCCTGAAGGATCACGCACGATGACGCTTCCACGTTCGCCGGTTCGCTCGCGCAACAAGGCCATGCTGCTGCCGACGCCGCGTGCGACGGTCGACCGGCGATCGCTCGAGTACCACCTCGTGCTGGCCGCGATCCGTGCGGGCCACGGCAACGAGCGGCAGCTCTCGCGGCTCGTCGAGATCCTGTTCCTGGCCGAGTTTCTTCACGAAGCCGGCTATGGGGGCGGCGACCAGGCTGCGTTCGCGGAGATGGAAGCGGCGCTGCGCCGATGCACCGACCGCGGCCATACCACGGGCGAATGGCGCATGGACGCGCAGGACCACGGGCACGTCGCGCGATTGCTGACGCTGCACGATCGGCAACTGGCGCGCGCGCCGCTTCACGCGGTCGCGACCGCCAACGAGCGTTTGCGTCGGCTGCTCGCGAAGGCGGCGCTCGCACTCGGCGTCGCACGACAGGCGGCGTGAAGGCAGGCGAGCGTGCATGTCGTTATGCATCCCCGCTACGCCGCGCCCGCATGGCCGACCTGGAACCGCAGACGCATCAACGCGCCGCCGTCAGCCGCATCGTCGACTTCGATCCAGCCGCCGTGCGCCTCCATGATCGTCGCGACGATCGCGAGGCCGAGCCCCGCGCCCGCGTTGCGACTCCGGTCGACCCGATAAAAGCGGTCGAATATTCTCGCGCGCTCGCGCGCCGGAACGCCCGGGCCGTGGTCGCGGACCGAGCAACACCTGCCCGGCCCGCTCACCACCTCGACCGTCGTGCCCCTCGGCGTATGCTCGAGCGCGTTCTCGATCACGTTGCGCAGCGCCCGGCCGAGCGCTTCCGGGTGGCCGCGAATCGTCGCGCCGCCTGCGTCGACGAACGTGATCGACCGGCCGCGCGCCACCGCGAGCGGCAACAGGTCGGTGGAGACGTCGCGCGCCAGCGCGCCGAGGTCGACACGATCGTCCGCGGCGATTTCGACCGTGCTCGCCTGCGCCATGTCGAGCATCTGGTCCACCAGCCGCTTCATGCGCTGCGCGTCGCGCGCGAGCTTCGTCTTCGTCTCTCCGTCGGGCAGGCTTCCGATGCCGAGCATCAGGATCGCCAGCGGCGTGCGCAACTCGTGCGCCGCGTCGCCCGCGAATTCGCGCAGCGTTTCCACCGACCGCTGCAGCCGGTCGAGCATGCGGTTCACCGATCCGACCAGCGCCTGCACCTCCCACAGCGGCGTCGCATCGGTTATGCGCGTGGCGATCTGCGCCGGATCGATGCGATCCACCGCGGCGATCGTTTCATCGAGCGGCTTCAGCGTGCTGCGCACCACGCTGAAGTTGAACAGCAGCAGCAAGCCCGACAGCAGCGCGAGCGGAAGCAGGACATGGAAGCGGATCTCGTCGAAGATCACCGGAACGAACGGCTTGAAGCCGCGGCCGGCGATCGCGACGGTCACCCAGTACGGGCGGTCGGCCACCGTCACGCGCCGCGTGCCGGTGAGCAGAAAGCGGTCGCCCCAGGTTTCGCGCTGCGTGCGGATCACCAGGAACGACATGGGCGCCTCCTGTTCGATCCGCACCTCGCCGTCGTCATGTCGCGCGACGATCGCGCCGCCCTTCTCGTGAACGACGAACGCGCGGCGCGTGTCGGGCGCGAGCGGCTGCGCGAGATCCGCGGAACGCGCGAGGCCGGCATCCGCGCCGTCGGCGGCGATGGCCCGCGCGATGCGGGTCGCCTCGGCCGAGATCAGCAACTGATCGAGCTCGTTGGGGTTGCGTACGTACATCCACATGACGGCGAGCAACTGCACCAGCATGAAGATGCAACCGACGACGGCCAGCCGCACGGAGATCGTGAAGAACAGCGTGCGGCGTCGCCGCACCCGCGTGCCCGCGCCGTCAACCATTGCGCTGCGCTTCATCGCCGTCGCCGTCGCCGTCGCCGTCCGACGCGGACGCCGATGTGCCGGTCAGCATGTAGCCGATCCCGTGCGCGGTGTGCAGCGCGACCTGCGCGTGCGCCGCGGCGAGCCGGCGCCGAAGCCGCGACACCACCGCCTCCAGCGCGTTCGGCGTGACCTCCGCTTCGAGCGCGTACAGCGAATCCTCGAGCGCGCCTTTCGTGACGACGTGCCCCACCCGCCGCATCAGGCATTCGAGCAGCCCGAGCTCGCGCGGCGGCACGGGCACGACGCGCCCCGCGACGCGCACTTCCCGCCCCGCCGTATCGAGTTCGAGATTGGCCACCGCGAGCGTGGTGCCGAGGCACGCGCCCGGCCGGCGCAGCAGCGCGCGACACCGCGCCGCCAGCTCGCGCAGCTCGAACGGCTTGACCAGATAGTCGTCGCCGCCCGAATCGAGCCCGATCACGCGGTCGTCCAGACTGCTGCGCGCCGTGACGATCAGCACCGGCACCGTATGGCCGCCGCGGCGCAGCGCCTTCACGAAGGTCACGCCGTTGCCGTCCGGCATGCCGAGATCGAGCAGCACCAGGTCGTAGGGATTCGACGCGAACGCGCGCGTCGCGAGATCGAGCGTCGCGCACCAGTCCACCGCGAAGCCTTCCTTCGCCAGCCCGTCGGCAAGCAGCGACGCGAGCCTGGCGTTATCTTCGATGAGCAGCAGCCGCATGATCGACGTCCGTTTCAGATGCTGCCCGTTTGCGCCCGGTCACCATCGCAAGCACGAGGTTCTCGCGATGTCGGCGGCTCTCCACTAGCGCGGCCGTCACGTGCAGCGCCGCCATGACCAGCACGGCGTCGACGAGCAACGCATGCGTGGTCTGCAGCCATTGCTCGCCCCAGAAGCGGTCGAGGCCCTGCATCCATCCCGTGATGCAGACGGCGGCGAGCAGCGCCATCAGCGCGAGCATCATGAGGCCACCCGCCGGGTTGTGGCCGACATAGCGGCGGTCGCGCCCGGCTGCGGCGCTCGCGATGTGCATCGCCGCCGCGCGCGGCGTCGTGACGAAGTCCGCGAAGCGCGCGTGCGCGCTGCCGACGAAGCCCCATACGACGCGCACGGCGAGCGCGCCGGCCACCGCGTAACCGACGTAACGGTGCGGCGCCTTGCCGGCTTCGAGAAACACGTAGTTCGCGAGCACGCCGGCCACGACGCTCCAGTGAAAGATGCGCACGACGAGGTCCCACACCGGGATCGACCGCGCGTTCGCGTCATGTCCGGCGGCGGAGGGAGTGATCTGCGTGTCGTGACGATGCAGCGGCAGCATGGCTAGTCCACGTTGCTTTCGACGACCGCGCCCGTCACCGGATTGAAATAGACCTCGGCCTTGCGGCCGTCGGCCGTGCGACCGTAGATCTCGTAGCAACCGGACGTGGTTTTCTTGAACACCTTGATTTCCTTGTAGCCCATCTGACCGATCTTCTTCTGCATCTCCGTCTCGCTCAGCCATTGCGATTCGGGCTGACGCGTGCAGGTCGGGCTGGCGACGGCGTGGCCGGCGATGCTGCCCAGCAGGATGATAGCGACGATGCTGCCGATGCGGTTGCGATTCATGTTGCGGCTCCTCTAGCCTGAAACGGCGAGCGCAAGACGCGCTCATCGCCAAGCTTAGAGACGCCTTCTGACCATGTCCTGACAAACCCGCGCCGATGCGCGTCGTCATGCCTCGATGGACGTTGCACGTCGCGGCGCACGTCAGGACATTGTCAATCCTGCACGACAACATGGTCGGTGTCGCCACGGTCGGCGACGTTCCCGAAAAGGATACCGATCATGAAACGCTTCAAGCAACAGATGCCCGTCGCCGCGCTGGCGGCGCTTTCGTTCGTCGCGGCTCCCGCGTTCGCCGACGGTCCGTTGAAAGACCAGACGAAGCAGAACCTCGAGGCCGCGATGCACGGCGAGGCCTACGCGCACCTGAAGTACCTCGCCTACGCCGAGCACGCGCGCAAGAGCGGCCACCCGGAGATCGCGAAGCTGTTCGACGAGAGCGCGAACGTGGAGGCCAACGAGCACTTCGCACGCGAGGCGGAAGCGCTGAATCTGGCGAAGTCCGACGAGGCCAACCTCGCCGACGGCATGGCCGGCGAGCACTACGAGAACACCAAGATGTACGTCAAGTTCGCGGAGCAGGCCGACGCGGCCGGCGACAAGAAAGTGGCGGCGATGTTCCGGCAGATCGCCGCCGACGAGGGCGATCACTACGCCGCGTTCCGCGCGGCGAGCGAGAAACTGCGGACGACCAGCAAGTAACGCACGCGCATTCACGCCGGTCCGCTTTGCGTCCTGCTCCTCGCCGGAAGATTGCGACGCTTCGGGGAGCGGAAACGCCGTGCTTGTGCGAGCAGGAACGCCTTCGGATTCAACGGCGTCGCGCCCCGTCCGGCGTCGCCGCTTGAGCGGCGTTGCCGGACGCCCCCGTCGGGCAACACAATTGCGCGAGGATATCGAGCCCGCGCGACGGTTCCCGAACGAACGGATTGGTCTCGTCCCACGCGTACCCGGCCAGGATCGAGCAGACCATGCGCTTCACGTCGGATGCCTTGTCTTCGTGGAACACGATGTCCTGCAGCGCGCCCGAGTACCAGCGCTCGACGAACGCGCGGAACGTGTCGATGCCCTTGCGCAGCGCGACGTCGTAATCGCGTGCCCAGTCGACCGTCTCGCCGCGCAGCTGCCGCTCCAGCGTGGCGACCGCCAGATGGGCCGAGCGCAGCGCGATCGTCACGCCCGACGAGAAGATCGGATCGAGAAACTCGCCCGCGTTGCCGAGCAGCGCATAGCCGTGGCCGTGCAGCGACTCGACGTTCGACGCATAGCCGCAGATGCGGCGCACCGGCATCACGAACGGCTTGCTGCCGACCAGCCGCGCCAGGGTCGGCTCGGTCTGCAGCAATTCGCGCAGCAGCGCTTCCTGCTCCGCTTCGGGCACGTCGAGGAACGCCGCATCGGCCACGCAGCCGACCGACGAGCGCCCGTTGGTCAGCGGAATCATCCAGTACCAGACGTCGCGCCGCTCGGGATGCACGGCGATGCAGATCTTGTCGCGATCGGTGGAGCCGGCCGGCAAACGATCTTCGACATGCGAGAAGATCGCGGCCCGCGTCGGCAGGCCGGTGGGCGCTTCGAGCCCCAGCAGCCGCGGCAGCACGCGGCCGAAGCCGCTCGCGTCGAGCACGAACGACGCTTGAACGGAATATTCGTGGCCGGCCTCGTCGACCACGTCGAGCCGCGGCGTAGCGCCGGCGTGAAACGCACGCACGGTATGACCGAATCGCACCTGCGCGCCCTGCTTCTCCGCGCAGCGGATCAGCAGATCGTCGAAGGCGGCGCGTTCGACCTGATAGGCCGTGCCCCAGCCGTCGGAGAACTTGTCGCGGAAATCGAACGACGACATCCGGTCGCGATGAACGAAATACGCGCCGTTCTTGAACTGGAAGCCGGCCTCGACGACGGCCTGCAGCATGCCGGCCTCTTCGAGATACCGCATGCTCTGCGGCAACAGGCTCTCGCCGATCGAGAAACGCGGAAAATGCTGGCGCTCGAGCACGAGCACCGAGCGGCCCGCGTTGCGCAGCAGCGCGGCGGCGACGGCGCCGGACGGCCCGGCGCCGATGATGGCGACGTCGACCGAATTCGATTTCATTTCGTTCATGCTTGCCCGTTCATTTCGATTGATTGGGTATCTTACGTTTCTCACGCCGCAACATGGCGTTGCAAACTACAATGGGCGCCAAACAAATCCCGGATTCCGACCAAGGCCCATGACGTCCCACCGCACGCACGCTCCCGCCTATGTTCCCGAAACCCGCTTCGGCGTCTGGTTTCTGCGCACGCACACCTGGGAGCATCACGTGCTCAGGGTGGCGATCGCCGACCTGAAGCGGCTCCTCGCCGCGCCGCTGCCGGCCGCGCCGGTGCTCCTCGATGCGGGCTGCGGCCAGGGCAAGTCGTTCCGGCTGCTGAGCGAGGCGTTCGCGCCCGGCAAGATCATCGGCGTCGACTGCCACGACGAATCGCTCGCGCAAGCGACGCAACAAGCCGGCCGCTGCGCCACGCCGGTCGAGCTGCATCGGGCCGACTGCACGCAGATTCCACTGGCCGATTCGAGCGTCGACGTCGTGTTCTGCCACCAGACCTTTCACCACCTCGTTCATCAGGACGAGGCACTGGCCGAGTTTCGCCGCGTCCTGAAACCGGGCGGCGTGCTGCTGTTCGCCGAATCGACCGACGCGTACATCAAGTCGTGGGTGATCCGGCTGCTGTTCCGCCATCCGATGCAGGTTCAGAAAAGCGCCGACGGCTACCTCGCGATGCTGCGCGATGCCGGCTTCGCGTTCGACGCCCGCAACGTATCGTTCCCGTACCTGTGGTGGAGCCGCGCGAAAGACTTCGGCCTGCTCGAGCGCATCGGCCTGTACACGCCGAAGCCCGGCAAGCGTCGCGAGACGCTCGTCAACGTCGCCGCACGCAAGCCTGCCTGAGCCCGACGAGGCCGCCTCGCGGCGGCCCGTTGCGGATCGGCGCGCCCTACCGCTTCAACGTCACGACTTCGCCCGTCAGCGCCACGCCGGCCACGAATGCGCCGGCGCCGCAGGTGTACGCGCTCGTGCTCGAGTGCAACACGTTCCGATAGTTGCTGTTGATGCCGATCACGGCATTGCCGCCTTCCTGCTTGGCACGCGCCTGAAGCTCGATCACGGCCGACAGGAACACGTGCTGGCACGCGGCCTCGTCGCTCTTGCCGAACGCGTTGGTCTTCTTGTTGGTCGCGAACGTCCCGTACGACTTGAGCACGCGCGGATGCGGCCGATCGCCGAAATACAGCGCGACGCTGTCGTCGACCTTGCCCGGCTCGCTCGTCAGTGCGCTGTCGATCGGGTAGGTGTCGATCGTGTCGCGCGCGTAGGCGGCCGGGGCAGCAAACGACGCGGCGAGCAACGCCAGTGCGATGCGATGTTTCATCGGTACTCCGTTATCGGACGTTCAGTTTCACGACATCGCCCGACACGGCGATCGCGCCCGCGCTGGGGCTCACGCCGCACGTATAGCCGGTGGTCGAATTCGACTGGTTCTCGTGAAAGCGCGTCGTCACGTTGATGACCGCATCGCCGCCATGATTCTTCGCATAGGTGCGAAGGCGGTTCAATGCCTCGGCGAGCGCCAGCTCGCAGGTCGGCTGCTCGTTCAGCGTGCCGCGCTGCACGCGCACGGACGCCGAATGCGGGCCGATGACGGCCTTCACGTCCGGATGCAGCTGCGCACCGAAGTAGACCGCGACGCCGCTGCTGTCCGCCGCCGTCGCCGCTGCCGGCAAAGGCAGCGAACGCACCACCGTGCCGCACCCCGTCAGCAACGCGGCCGCGGCCAGCATGCCGGCCAGAAGTCCTGCTTGTTTCATGGTTATCGCCCTCTCAGCTCATCAGGTTCAGATCAATCGCCCTTCCAGGCGTCCAACAACACACTCGTACAACTGCCGCCGAAGCCGAACGAAACCGACAGCGCGCGGCCGATCGTCGCGTCGCGCGCGTCGCGCACGAGCGGCATGCCGGCGATGGCGGGATCGGGTTGGCCGGCGACGGCCGTTCCCGCGACGAAACCGTCGCGCATCATCAGCATCGTGTAGATCGCTTCATGTGCGCCGCTCGCGCCGAGCGGATGGCCCGTCATTCCTTTCGTCGACGAGAACGCCGGGACGTCGGCGCCGAACACGTCGCGCAGCGCCTGCAGCTCCTCGACGTCGCCGGGCTGGGTCGACGGCGCGTGCGTATTGACGTAGTCCGGGCGCCGTCCGCCGCCGGCTTCGACCGCATCGCGCATCGCGCGGGCGATGCCGCGCGCATGCGGCGTCGCCATGCCGGCGTTGTCCGTGCATTGCCCGAACCCGCTCACCTCCGCGTAAATCCGCGCGCCGCGCGAGCGCGCATGGTCGAGCGATTCGAGCACGAGCAGGCCCGCGCCCGACGCGATCACGAAGCCGTCGCGGTCGAGCGCATACGGGCGCGACGCGCTGTCCGGCGTGTCGTTGAAACCGCTCGACAGCACGCCCATCGCGTCGAACATCAACGTCATGTTGTCGTGCAGCGCGTCGCTGCCGCCGGCCAGCACGACGTCCTGGCAGCCGTGGCGGATCAATTGCATCGCGTGGCCGATCGCGAGCGCGCCGCTCGTGCACGCGGACGACGGCGAGTACGACACGCCCTCGATGCCGTACAGCTGCGCCACGCATGCCGACGCCGTGCTGCTCATCGCCCTCGGCACGACGTAGGGCGGCGTCCGGTCGATGCCGCGCTGCTGCGCGACGGCCATCGCGTCGTCGTAATCGGCGATCGATCCGATGCCGGAGCCGACGATCGCGCCGACGCGCGGCGAGCGCAGCGCGGCCGGGTCGAGGCCCGCATCGTCCAGCGCGGCCGCGGCCGCATGCGCGGCAAAGCGCGCCGTGTCGCCCATGAAGCGTTCGTGCTTGCGCGCGAAGCGCGCCGCCGCGGCGACGGACGCCACGCCCGCGACCTGGCTGCGAAAGCCGCGATCGCGCCACGCCGGCACGCGCGTCACGCCCGAGCGGCCGGCGCGCAGCGCGGCCGACACCGCATCGAGCGAATTGCCGAGGCACGACACGATGCCGAGCCCCGTGACGACGACGCGCGTCGTCACGGCGCCATCCGCCGGAAGATCAACGACGTGTTGATCCCGCCGAACGCGAAGTTGTTGCTCATCACGAATTCCGCATCGATCGGGCGAGCGTCGCCGACGATGTAGTCGAGCGACGCGCAGGCCGGGTCGACCGTCTCGAGATTGAGCGTGGGCACATACCAGTTGCGCTTCATCATCTCGATCGTCCACCACGCCTCGAGCGCGCCGCATGCGCCGAGCGTGTGGCCGACATAGCTCTTCAGCGAACTGATCGGCATGCGCTCGCCGAACACCGAGGCCGTCGCGTGGCTCTCGGCCACGTCGCCCCGGTCGGTCGACGTGCCGTGCGCGTTGACGTAGCCGATCGCGCCGGCGTCGAGCCCTGCATCGCCGAGTGCGAGCCGCATCGCGATCGCCATCGTGTCGGCGGTCGGCTGCGTGATGTGCGCGCCGTCGGAATTGCAGCCGAACCCGACGATCTCGGCGTGGATCGTCGCGCCGCGCGCCTTCGCGTGCTCGTATTCCTCGAGCACCAGCGTCGCCGCGCCTTCGCCGACCACCAGGCCGTCGCGAGCCGCATCGAACGGGCGCGGCGTCAGGTCGGGCGTCTCGTTGCGCGTGCTGGTCGCGTACAGCGTATCGAACACCGCCACCGCGGGGCCCGACAGTTCTTCCGCGCCGCCCGCGAGCATCAGCGCCTGCTTGCCCGTCGCGATCGCTTCGTACGCGTAGCCGATCGCCTGGCTGCCCGACGCGCACGCGGACGAGGTCGGCACGATGCGCCCTTTCAGATCCCAGAACAGGCTGACGTTGACCGCGGTCGTATGCGGCATCATCTGCACGTAGCTGTTCGACGTGACGTCGCGCATCGAGCCCGTTTCGATCATCGTGCCGAACGCGCGGATCGGCTCGACCGAGCCCGACGACGACCCGTACGCGACGCCCATCCGGCCGTCGCGGATCGCCGGATCGTCGGTCAGCCGCGCGTCCGCCAGCGCCAGTTCGCTCGCGCGCACCGCATACATCGACACCGGCCCCATCGAGCGCGTCTTCTTGCGCGGATAGGACTTCGGCACTTCGAACGCCGGCAACGGACACGCGAGCCGCGTATGCAGCGCTTCGTAGCAATCCCATTCCGGCATGCGCCGCACCGCGTTGCGCCGCTCGCGCAGGCGCGCGTCGATCTCGTGCCAGTGCTGGCCGAAGGCGGTCACGCCGCCCATCCCCGTCACGACCACTCGCTTCATCACACCATCCCGCCGTTGACGCCGATCACTTGCCGGGTGACGTAGCTCGCCGCATCCGACATCAGGAAGCCCACCACCGCCGCGACTTCGTCGGGCTGACCGACGCGGCCCATCGGCACCGTCTTCAGGGCGTGCTCGAGCGGCACCTCGCCCAGCATGCCGGTATCCACCAGCCCGGGCGCGACGCAGTTGACCGTGATCCTGCGCGATGCCAGCTCGACGGCCAGCGCCTTGGTCGCGCCGATCAGGCCGGCCTTCGCGGCGCTGTAATTGACCTGGCCGCGATTGCCCATCACGCCCGACACGGACGCGATCGTCACGATGCGCCCGCCGCCGCGCAGGCGCACCATCGGCATGGTCAGCGGATGAACGACGTTGTAGAACCCGTCGAGGCCGGTTTCGATCACGATGTCCCAGTCCTCTTCGGACAGCGCGGGAAACGCCCCGTCGCGCGTCACGCCCGCGTTGCAGACGATGCCGTAGTACGCGCCGTTCGCGGCGACGTCGGCTTCCAGCACGCGCCGGCATTCCGCGCGATCGCGCACGTCGAACTGCAGCACGCTCGCCGTGCCGCCCTGCGCGCGAATCGTCTCGGCGACGGCCTCCGCATCCGCGCGCCCGCTGCGGCAATGAACCGTCACGGCGAAACCGTCGGACGCCACGCGCATTGCCACGGCGCGGCCGATGCCGCGGCTCGCGCCTGTCACGAGAACTCGCCGAGTCATGAATTGAAGCTCCCTTCGATGAAAGATTGAAAGTCCTGCGGTTGGTACACCTTGACGACCGCTTCCGCGTAACAGCCGCCGTCGGCATGGATCGCGCAGTCGTACGCGCCGTGCCCTTCGTCGCCGCGCAGCAGTTCGCGCGCGACGATGCGCAGCACCGTATCCGCGCCGAACGCCGGGCGATGCGCGACATAGCGGTTCGCGCCGAGCAGCACGCCGGGCTTCGCGCGGCCGCCCGCATGGGCGGCGAGCAGGCCGACGTGCGCAGCGATCGCCTGCGCCATCAGCTCGATGCCGATCCATGCCGGCATCGCGCCGTTGCCGTCCGCATACCATGCATCGCGGCGCACGGTCGCGCGCACCTCGATGCCGGTTTCCGAGCAGCGCTCGATCGCATCGAGCAACAGCATCGTGCCGCGATGCGGCAACACCTCCGGTACGTCGCAGACCGCGATGTCCGCGCCCGCGTGCAGCGCATCGGTCAATGGTCCGGCATCCATGTCAGGCCCCCAGAATCAGGCTGGCATTGCTGCCGCCGAATGCAAACGAATTGCTCATCACGTAGCGTCCCGCTGCGTCGCCGGCCAGCCGCCGCTCGTCGCGCACGAGGTCGAGCGCCGGCAGCGCCGGGTCGTGCTCGCCGTCCCACACGTGGGCCGGCAGCGCGATCCGGCGCGCCAGCGTCAGCCAGCCGAAGCCGAGCTCGGTCGCGCCCGCCGCACCGAGCATGTGGCCCGTCAGCGGCTTGGTGCCGCTCGCCGGCACGCCGTGCGGAAACACCCGGGCGGTGACGTTGGCTTCCATTTCGTCGTTCAGGCGCGTCGCTGTCGCGTGCAGGTTCACGTAACCGATCGCGGACGCCGCCACGCCGGCGTCCGCGAGCGCCGCGCGCAACGCGTCCTCCGCGCCGTGGCCGGCCGGGTCGGGCGCCGAGATGTGGTGCGCATCGCTCGACTCGCCGACGCCGGCCAGCCGGACCGCCGCTTCGTCGCGGCTCATCACGAACAGCGCGGCGCCTTCGCCGATGTTGATGCCGTTGCGGTTGCGGCTCATCGGATTGGTGCGACCGGGGCTGACCGATTCCAGCGACGCGAAGCCCTGCAGCGTCAGCTCGCACAGCGAATCGGCGCCGCCGACGATCGCTGCGTCGCAGATCTTCAGCTGCAGCAGGCGGCGCGCGGCCGCAAATGCCTTCGCGCTCGACGTGCAGGCCGTCGACAGCGTGTACGCCGGCCCGGCCACGCCGAGCGCCGCGCGCACGAACGGCGCGGCCGTGCCGATCTCCATCTGCCGGTAATCGAAGCCGGCGGGCATCGCGCCGGCCGCGGCGCGTCGTGCGAGCGCGTGTTCCGCCGCGTCGACGCCGGACGTGCTGGTGCCGATCACGACGCCGATCCGGCGTGGGCCGTAACGCGCGAGCGCCGCGTCGACCAGCGGCCGAATCTGCGCCAGCGCCGCGAGCAACAGCCGATTGTTCCGGCAGTCGAAGTGCGCGAGCGCGGCCGGCGGCGCGCACTCGAGCGCTGCGGTCACGCGCCCGACCCAGCCGCCGGCCGGCGCGTCGGCGCGCGGCGCCATTCCGGGCGCGACTCCGCGGCCCAGGGCGTCGACGATCGCGTCGGTCGTGGCGCCGAGCGCGTTGATCATGCCGGGCGCCGACAGGTAGACGGCCGTTCGAGTCGAATTCATGCGCGGCGCTCCTGGCCGGATGGCGTGGCGAGCGGTGCGAACAGCACCGAAAAGACGATGCCCAGCGCGAGCGTCGTGCCGAAGCTGCGCAGCGCGGGCATCGCGCTCGCGCCGAGCATGCCGAACGACAGCAGCGTCGTGGCCGCCGACAGCAGCACGCCGGTCCATACGGCGCCCAGGCCGGCCGCGTCGCGCATGCAGCCTTCGCGCAGGAATACCGCATAGTTCGCGCCCACGCCGAGCACCAGCATCAGCGCGAGCCAGTTGAACAGCGTGAGCGGCACGCGCGCATAGCCGAACGCGGCGAGCGTCAACGCAATCGCGAACACGACCGGCAACGTCGTCGCGATGCCGCCGCGTGCGCCGTAGCGCCACATCAGCAGCGCGCCGACCACGACGAGCGCACCGGCCAGCCAGAGGCCGCTGTCGACGCGATACGCGCCGAACAGGCTCGATACGCTCGCGGCCTTGTCGACCCACGACACGCCCGGCAACGTGCGCGCGACGGCCGCGAACGTCGCGACGTTCGCCGCATCGACGCGCTCGGGAATCGCGAGCGCCGCGCTGACCGGGCCGGCGCCGCCGTCGATTCGACCGAGCCACAGATGCCGGAACGGCGCCGACCAGCGCGCCGCGAGCCAGCTGTCGACCGACAGCGTCGCCGCGGCGTCGGCGGAGAACGCGCGCAGCCACGCGTCGGCGACCTCGTCGCGAAAGCCCGCGTGCGCGAGCGTCGCGCGCAACGCGGCCCTGTCGGCGAATACCTGCGCGGCGAGCACCGCACGGTCGCGCGCCTGCCGCTGCGCCGACGGCACGAACGTCGCGATCGACTGCACGCGGCCGAGCCGCTGCGCATCGAGCGCGCCGATCAGCGCCTCCGAGCGCTCGAGCACCTGTTCGTCGGACGCGCCCTGAACGACGAAGAACTGGGCGGTGTTCGCGAGGCCGACCGCCGCGCGAATGCTGCTTTCCTGCCGCGCGAGATCCGCGTCGCGCTGAATCAGCAGATGAACGTCGTCGTCGCTGTTCAGCAGCGCCCAGCCCGGGATGGCGACCAGCGCCACCAGCACGGCGACGGCCACCGCGCGCCGGCCGGCCAGCAGCGACTGCCAGCCGCGCAGCAAGCGGGCCGCGTTCGCGAACACGCGCGCCGGCACGCGCCGCGGCGGCCGTGTCAGCATCAGCGGCAGGAAGCCGGTCACCGCGGCGAATGCGCAGGCGATGCCGACGATCGCGAAGCACGCGATCTGCTTGAGCGCCGGGAACGGCACCCACATCAGGATCGCATAGCCGAGCAGACTGGTCGCGAGCGCGACCGCGAGCGCCGGCCGCACCGCCGCCGCGCCGCGGCGCGCATCCCATTGCGGCCCCGCCGACAGATACGCGACGAAATACTGGATCGAATAATCGACGGCCTCGCCGATCAGGCTCACGCCGAACACCAGCGTCAGCAGGTGCAGCTTGCCGAACACGAGCAGCGTCGCCGCGAGCGCGCAGACGATGCCGAACGCGGTCGACGCGAACGCGAGCACCAGCAGGCGCGGCGAACGGAACACGCTCATCAGCAGCAGCGCGATGCCGGCCAGCGATACCGCGCCGATCACGTGCACGTCGCGCTCGGCGCTGGCGCGCGCCGCTTGCGCGTAGAACACGGCGCCGGCGCGGTCGACGCGGACGCCGGCGAAGTCGGCCGCGAGCGCACGTTGCGCAGCGTCCGTCGCGACGCGTACCGCGTGCTGCACCGTCGATTCATAGGCCGACCCCGGCAGCGCGGTCATCACCAGCACGCCGGTCGCGCCGTCGCGATGCGACACCAGCATGCCGTCTTCCATCGACAGATCCGACGCCGCCAGCGGCAGCGCGCCGAGCCAGTGCTGCAGCCAGCCGAACGGATCGTCGGCCACGGGCGTCTGCAGGCCGTCGGCCGGCGGCGCATAGAGGCGCCGGGCCAGTTGCTCGCCGAGCGCGGGGTCGCCGCGCTCCAGCGACTTGCGATCGGCATCGGTCAGCAAGCCGAAGCGCGCGGGCATGTAGGTGGCCGCGATCTGCGACAGGTCGAACGGCGGCACCTCGACGGTCACCGAACGAAACGCGCCGCTCGCGGCGAGCCGCGCGCCGAAGCGTTTCGCGGCGGCCTTCGCGCGGGCCGCGTCGCGGTCGCTGACGAGGAACACGGTGCGGTTGCCGAGCGCGTCGCCGAGCAGGTCGACCGCGCGTTCCGCGACCGGGTTCGCCTCGGTCGCCGGCAGCAGCGCGAGCAGGTTCGTCTGCAGCGGCGACGGCCCGCTGAAGCGCCACAGGATGATCGCCGCGGCAGCCAGCGTGACGAGCAGCCACGCGCCGCACAGCATGCGCCGTCGCGCGCGTGCAGGTGCGCCGCCGCTCACGTCGCGCGCCGTGCTCATCAGCGCGCCTCCAGCCATGCGCGCTCGGCCGGCGCCGGTGCGTCGACCGGCGTCGGCCGAGCAAACTCCAGCGCGCTCGCGTTGCCGTTCGCGAAGGTCATGTCGAGCCGGCCCAGATACGCGCCGCCGCTCATTTCGAGCACGCGCACCGCCTGCGCGAGCTGCGGCTGGTTCGGCCGCAACACCATCCGCCATCGTTCGGGCGTGCCGCTCGCTTCGACGTCGAACTGCGCATACAGCGCGGACAGGTCGCCGCCGAGCATGTCGCGCATCATCCGCGACACCTGCGCGACGCCGCGGCCGCCGCCGCCGGCTGCGACGAGGCGTCCGTCCGCGCCGACCTCGCGCACGCCGCCGTCGGTGATCACGTAAGTCGCCCGGTACGGCGTCTCGATGCGCCACACGACGCCGGCCCGGCGATCGAACAACATCGAGCCGGTGCTGACGAGCGGCTGCTTCATCGCCGACAGCGTCTGGGTCTGCCGAAACTCCGCGCGGATCGCGCCGACCCGCGCAAGCCGCGCGGCGATGTTCGACACGAGCGCGGCATTCGCGGATTGCGCCGCCGCGCCCGACGCCGGCGCGGCCACGGCCGCGGCCGCGCCGCCGCTCAGCGTCAGGCATGCGGCCGCGAACATCGTCACGAGCCGTCCGTTGCGCAGCATCAGGCCCATTGCGCACGCACCCGTTCGATCAAGGCCGGCGGCGACACGAACTGCAGTTCGCGCGTCGTCGCGTCGATGGCCAGTTGCACCGTGTAGCCCTTCGTCAAACGCTCGCCGGTCGCGGCGTCGACGATCTCGTAACCGATCTTCAGCCGGTTCTCGAATTCGAGCAGCGTCGCGCGCACGTCGAGCTGCTGGCCGTACAGGGCCGGACGCACGTACTTGAGGTGCGCCTCGACCACCGGCCACATGTAGCCGGACGCCAGCATCGTCGGATAGTCGTAGTCGATCATGCGCAGCAGTGCCGCGCGGCTGCTTTCGAAATACTTGAGGTAGTGGCCGTGCCAGCAGACGTTCATCGCATCGACGTCGTGAAACAGCACTTCGACGCGTGCCGTCGCGGTCAGCGCCGGGCGAGCTTCGTTCATGCCGCCTCCTCCTGCCCGATGCCGTCGCGCGATGCGCCGAGCGGCTCGCATGCGGCGAGCCGTGCGCACAGCGCACGCAGCTCCGCTTCGAGCGGCCGGTCCTCGACCACGAGCGGCGATTGCCGGCCCACGTCGTCGACGAACGCGCGCAGCGCCGGCGTCAGCTGCGCGTGCGGATCGTCACGCAGCCGCAAGCGCACGGCCTGCACGGCGGCGAGCACGTGCGCGGCGGCGACCTGCTCGGTGAGCGCCAGCACGCGCAGGCAATCGCGTGCGGCGATGGTGCCCATGCTGACCTTGTCCTGATTGTGCGATTCCGTCGAACGCGAGAACACGCTCGCCGGCATCGTGTGCTTCAGCGCTTCGGCCGTCCATGCGGAAGCCGAAATCTGCACGGCCTTGAAGCCGTGGTTGATCGCCGCACGCTCGGGCGCGGCGCCGCTCAGGTTGCGCGGCAGGCCGTTGCTGAACTTGTCGTCGACCAGCAGCGCGAGCTGGCGGTCCATCAGGTCCGCCAGATTGGCCACCGCGGTCTTGAGCGCGTCCATCGCGAACGCGATGTGCCCGCCATAGAAATTGCCGCCGTGCAGCACGCAGCCTTCGTCCGGATCGATCAGCGGGTTGTCGTTCGCGCTGTTCAGTTCGTTCTCGATATCGCGGCGCATCCACGACAATGCGTCGCGTGCGACGCCGATCACGTGCGGCGCGCACCGGACCGAATAGCGGTCCTGCAGCCGGCAGCCCGGCAATTCGTCGCGCCCGGCCAGGTCGGCGCGAATCCACGCCGCCGCCTCCGCCTGCCCCGCGTGCGGCTTCGCGTCGAACAGCCGCGCGTCGAAGTGTCCGGCGCGACCGTCGAGCGCGATGGTCGTCAACGCGGTCAGACGCGCCGCCACGCGCGTCAGGTGGTCGGCGCGCGCAAACGCGAGACACGCGAGGCCCGTCATCACGGCCGTGCCGTTCATCAGCGCGAGCCCTTCCTTCGGCGCGAGCGTGAGCGGCGTGCGATCGATCGCGCGCCACGCGTCGCGCGCGTCGCACTCGCCGCCGGCGAACCCGACGCTACGCTCGCCGACCAGCGCCGCGGCGACGTACGACAGCGGCGTCAGATCGCCGCTCGCGCCGACCGAACCTTCCGACGGAATGCGCGGCAGGATGCGGTGATTCACCATGTCGGCCAGCCGTTCGAGCAACGTGAAGCGCACGCCCGAGTAGCCGAACGCGAGCGAGTTCAGGCGCGCGACGACGATCGACAGCGTCTGGGTCGCGTCGAACCAGTCGCCCATTCCGCAGCCGTGATAGCGCGTCAGCTGCAGGGGCAGCGCTTCGACGAGCGACGGCGGCACGTCGACGACGCACGCGTCGCCATATCCGGTCGTGACGCCGTACACGGTGCCGCCGTTCGCGAGATGGTCGCGCAGCCACGCCGCGCCGCGCTCGATCCGCGCGCGCCAGGCAGGCGCCGCGTTCAGTGCGAGCGGCGCGCCGTCGCGCGCGATCGCGACGACGTCCTCGATCGTCAGATGCCGTGCGCCGACCACGACGGCCGCCCGGCCCGGTGCTGCCGCGGCGCTTGCCGCGACGTCGCTCATCTCATGCTCGGCCACGCGGACCTCCATCGGGCCGCGCCCAGAAATCGAAGAAGTTGAACCATTGGTAGGGCGCCTTGCGGCAATAGTGTTCGAGCCGTGCGGCATAGCGCTGGGCCCATGCCGCGACGTGCGCGGCGCGCTCGCGGCGCGGCAGCTCGATGCGCTCGGCGAACGGCTCGAAATAGAGCCGATAGCCGCGCGCCTCCTTCAGGCAGAAGAACAGATAGACGGGGCAGCCGAGCGCATGCGCGAGCACGTACGGGCCCTGCGCGAACGCGGCCGTCGCGTCGAGAAACCGGGCGTCGACCGTTTTGCCCGAATCGTTCGGCGGCACGCGATCGCCGACGATCACGAGCAGCTCGCCCGCGTCGATGCGCGCCTGCATCATCATCGCCGTGTCCGGCCCGAAGTCCGACACTTCGACGAGATGCTTGCCGTAGTCGCGGTTCGCGCCGGCGAGCACGCCCGTGAAGCGCTTCGCATGCTCGGTGTAGACGATCGCGGTCACCTTCGTGTGCGCGTCGCGCAGCGCGAGCGCGCGCGTCATCTCCAGGTTGCCGAGATGCGCGCCGATCACGAGCGCGCCGCGGCCGCTCGCCGCGAGCGCGTCGAACGCGGACGAATCGTCGAAACGCACGTCGAGTTCGTCGAGCCGCCCGGACCACGCGACGAACTTGTCGAAGCCGGCCTGCGCGAACGCCAGCATGTGCCGGTACGCGCTGCGCCATCCGGGCTGCGGCACGGCCGCGGCCTTGGCATCGCGCAGGCGGGCGATATAGGTATGCGATGCCGCGCGTGCGGTGCGATTCGTCAGCACGAAATAGCCGACGATCGGATGCAGCCAGCACGACGTGAAGCGCTTGCCGAACCAGCGGAAGCTGAGCGCCAGCAAGGCCATGCCGAGGCGGCTGCCGCGCTCCGGCGTGCGCCACCATGCGCGTGCGCGCGCCGTCGGCGCGGCGCCGCGCCGCCCGACGAGCCGGCGTGCGACGAGCAGCGGCGCGCGCATGAGCATGCCGGCCACGAGCCGCGTATGGCTCGCGCTGATGCGTACGTTGTCGCGCCAGACGTCGAAATGCGAGACGCCGTCGGCCGGGTAGATCACGCGCGTCTCGATCGTCCTGAACGCGAGCCCGCGCCAGTGCAGACGCACCAGGATTTCGCTGTCGAACGCCATGCGCGTCGGCAGCGGCACCGCGTCGATCAGCTCGCAGACGGCGTCGACCGGATAGAGCCGAAAGCCGCACATCGCATCGGGAATGTCGAGCGACAGCGTTTCGATCCATACCCACGCGTGCGTCAGATAGCGGCCGTACAGGCGCGCCTTCGGCACGCTGTCGTCGAAGCGCGGCCGGCCGAGTATCACCGCGTCCGGCTCGGCCTGCGCGGCCGCCACGAACTTCGGCACGTCGGCGGCGTCGTGCTGGCCGTCGGCGTCGATCTGAATCGCGTGCCGATAGCCGCGCGCGCGCGCCGCGCGCAATCCTTCCATCACGGCCGCGCCCTTGCCGCGGTTGGCCGGCAGCCGCAGCAGCGTCATCGCGCCTGCGTAGCGCGCGGCGAGCGCGGTCAGCACCTGTTGCGTCGGCGCGTCGCTGCCGTCGTCGACCACCAGGATCGGCAGGCCGTGCACGGCGAGCCGCGCCAGCGTGCCGCCGATCGCGTCGCGATGGTTGTAGATCGGAACGACGATGCAGGTGCCGCTCATTGCGCCGCCGCCTCGTAGACGAGCACGCCCGACGTGCATTCGCGCTCGCCGCGGCGGAACGCGAAGCGCGCGCGGCCGCGCGCCGCGTCGTGCGCGATGCGCAGCGTCAGCACCGCGCCGGGCGGCACCGGCGCCTTGAATTTCAGATGCTCGACGCAACGCAGCTCGCGCACGGCCGGCAGCTCACGCGCGGCCAGACGCGCCGCCCAGTCGATTTGCACGACGCCGGGCAGGATCGGCAGCTCCGGAAAATGCCCGTCGAAATGCGCGAGCGTGGCCGGCACGCGCAGTTCGTAATGCAACGCGTCGTCGCTGCGCCAGGACGCGAGCAGTTCGTAACCTTCCGGCGTGGCCGTGAAGGCGGCCGCGAGCGCGGCGGCCGGCAATTTGCCGCGCGCGTCGAACGGCATCGCGTGCAGGAAGCGCCAGTAGCGCGGCAGCGCGGCCGCGTCGAAATAGTCGCCGAGCGCATGCCGCAGCGCGGTCGCCACGGCGACCCGTCCGTCGGCGGCCAGCATGTCGCGCCCGGCCGCGGACAAGACCGCGACGACGCCGACGTGCGCGCGCGTCGCGCCGTCGACCACCACGGCCGCCGCCTGCGCGACGTAGGCGTGCGCGAGCAGCCGCGCCTCGAGCTCCGGCAGCGACACGCGCTTGCCGTCGAGCTTGACGATGCGATCGCGCCGCCCGGCGAGCACGAAGCGGCCGGACGCATCGAACTGCGCGGTGTCGTCGGTGCGGTGCCAGCGATCGTCGCCGAGATGCGCGGAGCGCACGCACAGCGCGCCGTCGTCGTCGCAGCGCACGCCGATGCCCGCGAACGGCTGCCATGCGGGCGAAACGTCCTGACGCCGCCATGCGATGCCGCCCGTTTCGGTGCTGCCGAAGATTTCGAGCGGCGCCGCGCCGAACGCGTTCGCATACGCGGCTGCCGCATCGGCCGGCAACGGGCCGCCCGACGAGAAGAACGCGCGAGGCGCAGGCGTCTGCATCGGGAAGCCCGGCAGCGCCGGCCAGCGCGCCAGTTGCGCCGGCGTGGAGACGACGATGCCGCCGCCGTATGCGGCGAGCCGCTGCTGCAGTTGCAACGGCTCGAGCACCGTCATCCGGTCGAATGCGCGGCCGGCCGCGAGCGGCCACAGGATCCTGAACAGCAATCCGTAGATGTGGTGATGCGGCACGCTCGACAGCGTGACCGCCGCACCGACGCGCTCGGCCCATTCGCGCTGCAGCGTACGCACCTCCGCGTCGAACTGCGCGAGCGACTTGCGCACCGGCTTCGCGCTGCCGCTGCTGCCCGACGTGTAAAGCGTCACCGCGGCGTCGGCGGCGATCGTGCGGGCCGCGGGTGCGGCCTCGCCGCCCGCGGCCGCCGCGCACGCGGCCAGCGCGGGCGCATCGAGCACGAGGTCGTATGCGTGGGCCAGCTCGGCGAGATAACCGGGCGCATTGCTGGCCGGAATCACGGCTTCGGCGCGCGCGGCCGCTACCGCGAACAGCGCGCACGCGAACGCGAACGGATCGTCCGTGCTGATCGCCACGCGCCGCGCGCCGCTCGCCTCCACGCGCCGCGCAATGGCGTCGGCATGGGCGCGCAGGTCGCCGAGCGTCAGCGCCTGCGCGCCGTCGCGACAGACAGCCGCGCCGCTGTCCGCTTCGGCCGCGAGCATCTCGTGCAGCGCGATCATGCGACACCTGCCCGTTTGCGCGCAGCGGCGATGAAGGTCCTGCGCCACAGCCACTCGCCGGCGATCAGCGCACCGATCAGCACGTATGCGACCAGCCCGTTGTAGATCGCCCACGCGGCCGGGCGCCAGTACAGCGCCGTGTAGACGGAGAAGCCGCCGTTTGCGACGAAGAACGCGCACCACACCTGGGTCACGCGGCGCGTGTAGCGGACGATTTCAGGGCTCGGCTCCGGATAGGTGAGCCGCGCGAATTTTTCGATCATGGTCGGACCGTGCCGCAGCGTCGCGCCGAACGCGATCAGCAAGCCGGCGCTCACGCATGCGGGATACAGATGAAGAAGCCGCTCGCTGTCGGTGGCGGCGATCGCAACCGACAGTGCGGTCAATGCGCCGGCGACGCACCAGTCGAGCAGCGCGAGGCGTCTGAGCGCGTTCGCGAACGGCCCGTTGCCGACGGTGCGCTGCAGCCACAGCAGCGCAACCAGCAGGCAACCGACGTAACGCGGCGACATGCTCTGCCACGCGAACAGGATGACGAGCGGATAGGCGAGCGCCAGCACCGCCCGGCCCGCGACGGCCAGCCGCCGCGAACCGCGCGTGCCGGTGCTCGCGCGCATGCCCGTCACCGCCGTCGTCACGCGTCGGCGAGCAACGCGTGCACGGCGGCCACGACGTCGCCGACCGTGCGCACGGACTTGAACTCTTCGGGCTTGATGCGTTTGCCGGTCATTTCCTGGAGCTTGATCGCCAGATCGACGGCGTCGATGCTGTCCAGGTCGAGTTCTTCGAACAGGTGCGTGTCGGGCTGCACCTGTTCGGGCTCGATCGCAAAGTTCTCGTGAAAGATGGCGCGGATGCGCTCCAGGATTTCTGCGTCGGTCACGAGAGACTCCCCTTTTCCAGCACGGCTTCGTGCGATGCCTGATGAGACTGCTGCTCGGCGATGAACGCCGCGAGCGTGTTGACCGACCGGAAATGCGCCTTCGTGCGCTCGTCGTTGGCGGCGATCGTCAAATGAAACTTCTTGCGCAGCATGATGCCGACTTCGAGCGCATCGACGGAATCGAGCCCGATGCCGTCGGTCGAGAACAGCGGCGCATCGTCGTCGATGTCGTCGATCGTCATGTCGCTGAGATCGAGCGTCTCGATCAGAAGCTGCTTAATTTGCAGTTTTAAAGTAACCATGCTGAATGAGACTTTGAGTAATGTGCACTTCCACCTCGCGGGCAATGCTGCGCGCGGCGATCGACGGCGACGCGACGTTCGCCGCCAGCCGGTCCAGGTCCATCGGTTCGAGCACGTCGATGCGCATGCGGAACGCACGAGACGGCACGTGATACCAGCGCAGCGTCTTGGTGAATACCGGCGGGTCGCAATCGATCAGCACCGGCTGAATCCTGCTGCCCGACTGCAGCGCCATGTGCGCGAAACCGCGCGAGAACGCGTGCAGGCGATTGCCGCCCGGGCTGCGCGTGCCTTCCGGAAAGATGATCATCGTGTAGCCGGCCGCCAGCTGGCGCGCGCCGGCGTCGACCAGCTCCGTGGCGTCCGCGTTGCTCACGTACTCGGCGGCGCGCACGATGCCCCAGAAGCACGGGTTGCCCCAATGGCCGCGCTTGACCACGCAGCAAGCCTTCGGCGTCAGCGACAGCAGCACCATCACGTCGAGCCAGGTCGGGTGGTTCGCCACGACGATGGCCGGGCCGCGCTGCGCCAGCCGCTCGACGCCGCTCAGTTCGAGCTTCATCACGCCGACGCGCTGCAGCAGCGCGACCAGCGCGCGAAAGAAATGATGGATGACGAGCGTGACGCCGCGCTGACGCGAACGCCGATGCGGCCACAGGGCGCCGGCGACGATCGCCAGCAACGAGAAGACCGAGCCGCACAGCGCGAAAAACGCCAGGCTCGCGCCGGTCGCGAACAGGCGCCAGCCGTAGTCAAGCCGCGCGATCATGCCAGCTCCATCGCCACGATGCATGACGGCTGCGCCACGACGCCGTCGCGCGCGTCGACAGGCAACGCAGCAGCGCGGCGCTTTGCGTGCCGGCTGCGTCGTCGGCCTCTTCGTCCGCGCAGTCGTCCGCATCCTCGGCGGCCATCTCGCAGGTCAGATAACCGGCCGGTTCGGCGGCGCCCAGCAGGATGGCGAGGCCGACGCTCTCCGGATCGTCGTCGACCGCGCCGTACACGGGATCGGCCGGCTCGTGCGCATAGACGAGCATCACCGGCGACGCCGGCGAGGTTTCGTATTGGGAATAGGCTTCGAGCAGCGCGTAACCGAGCGTTTCGTGTCCGGCCGCGATCGCGGTCGCGGGCGAGCGGTCGCGCCTGGCGATGCCGAAGATGCCGGTGACCGCATTGAGAACCGAGAGGCTGAACGCCGTCGGCGACACGGGCTCGCGCGCGTCGATGGCGGCGAGTATGCCGGTGGTGCGCGCCAGCTCCCCGTGGCGCGATGCGAACACCATGCGCAGCGGATCGTCGTCCGATCCTGCGCAGTCGTACGCTGCCTGAAGCGCGACACGCGACAGCCGGCTCAAGCGGCGTCGCACCATCGGATCGAGGGCTTCGACGCCCGGTGCCCCCGCGGTCGAAATCGACGTCCATCTGGCGATTGGCATGGTCCAATGCAAATCGGCCATTTTTTTGTTCTCTTTACGGTTACTTCGCTGAGGGTAGTTTTTTTAATGCGCCGCTCGCGATGCGCAGTCAGATGCCGTTTCATCCAGCATGCCGTCCTGCACGTCGGACTCGACGGTTCGAGACATCGGCTTACCGGCTCCCCGGAGCCATACAGCCGATCACGCAGGAAATCGCAGCGGTCACGCAACACAATCGACGGACGGCCGACCGTCGGGCGGTCTTGTTTCGGCGAGACTGTAACAGGACCGTCGTGCGAAATCAACGCGACGACGCCGGCGTCACACAATACTTAATCCGATTTGTCAATTGTTATCAAACGCTCGATTCGAAAGCGTCAAACGGACGGGAGTATAACGCGTTAGCGGTCGGGCGCATAACCGGCGAGCGCGATGTCGTGAACCGGATCGCCGGCGTTCATTCGCGCGCGCGTCTCGACGCGGTATGCGGGCGCATGTCGCCGGCGGGCGCACCGTTGCGTCGAACCGCGGGCCTCGTTCGTGACACTGACGCGCTTGGCGCAACCGGCGATGTAGTCGCGGGCATTTCGAGCGCGCCGAAGAACGCGCAATGCGGACCATTATCCGAATCCAGTATCGGCCGCCGCGGAGGTATTCGATTACATCGTGACGTTTCCCGATTCGATGCGGCGATCACGTTGTCGTCGCGATACCCGGTATTTTCTTTTGGTGAAACGGGCGTTGGCCTTCGCCTCGGCGTTTCCAAAATCGCTCGGCGGCGTCTGACCTGCCGCGCCCCGCCCGACGCCGCTTCAACTCTGCGGCAACGCCAGCGTGAAGACCGCGCCGCCCTGCTCCGCATTGCCGGCCGTCAGCGTTCCGCCGTGACGATCGACGATGCCGTAGCTGATCGACAAGCCGAGCCCCGTTCCACGCCCCTGTGGCTTGGTCGTGAAGAACGGCTCGAACAGATGGGGCAGATGCTCCTCCATGATGCCCGTGCCGTTGTCGCGCACCGTGACGATCACCTGGCCGTCACGGTGGGTCGCGTCGATCCAGATCTCCGGCGTGCCTCGATGCGCGCTCGACGCGGCGTCGCACGCGTTCTGGATCAGGTTCATCATCACCTGCAGCAATTGCCCCGCGCTGCCGTGCACGAGTTGCGGCTCGCCGGGCGACCAGTGAACGTCGAAATCCGGCCCCGCGCCTTTCCTGATCCAGTGAATCGCGCGCGTCACGACCTCGTTGATGTCCACCGCGCCGAGCTCCTCGCGATCGACCGCGGAGAACCTGCGCAACGCGCTGACGATGTCCGCCGTGCGCTGCGCGCCTTCGACCATTCCGTCGACCAGCGACGGCAAGTCGGCCAGGATCGGATCGATCCGCAGTTCGGTGCGCAGCCGGGTGCGCTCGGCCGCCGATAGCGGCTGCGCCGTCGCGTCGATGAAGCGCGTCAGGCGCTCGCCATACCGCTTCAGCACATGCACGTTGCCGAGCACGAAGCTGATCGGGTTGTTCAGCTCGTGCGCGACGCCGGCGACCAGACGCCCGAGCGCCGCCATTTTCTCCGAGTGAAGCAGTTGCTGTTGCGCATGCTTGAGCGCGTCGTGCGCTTCGCGCAACTGCCGATACGCGCGTTTGAGCTCGCCCGTCGGGCGGCCCACCAGCAGGTAGCCGAGCCGGCGGCCGCGCGGGCCGCCGCGCGGCGTACAGCTGAAGTCGACCGGCACGGCCGCGCCCTGCCGGTCGCGCATGTTCAGTTCGACCACCGTGCCCTGCGCCGGCGTGCCCGACGCCGTGACGGCGCGCAGCGCGGTGACGCTCGCGTCGTCGGCGAGCCAGCTCTCGAAGCGCGATCCGCGCAGCACGCTGTCCGGCTGCCCGAGCAGTTCGCACATCGCGGCATTGGTTTCCTCGACCTCGCCGCGCGCGTTGCACGCGGCCAGCACGTCCGACATCGACGACAGCAGCCCGAGAATGAACTGCTGCGATTGCTCGAGCTGCGCGTTCTTCTCCTCGAGCGCAATCTCGTCCTGCACGAGCTGCGAGTAGACCTCGTCCATCTTGTGGATCACTTCGAGCCAGGCTGCGTCGTCGAGACCTTCGGCATCGGGCCGGGCGTCCGGCCCCGCGGCGGCGTGGCTCAGCGCGTCCGCGCCGGGCGCCGCGCGACGCTTCGCCGTCGGTTTGGGTGGGTTCGATCGATTGCTCGCCATGACGCTGTCAGTACGCTGTTCGTAATCCGGGTTCGGCCGACCGTGGCGGCCGGCTCAATGCACCGTGCAGACCATGCACGGGTCGAAGGACCGCACGATGTGCTGGACCGCCACGGGCGTCGTCTCGCCCGGCTCGACCGGCGCGCCGATCAGCGCGGCTTCGAGCGCGCCCGGACGGCCGCCGGCATCGCGCGGCGAGAAATTCCACGACGTCGGCGCAATGATCTGATAATTCGCGATCCTGCCGTCCTTCACCGCCAGCCAATGGCCCAGACTGCCGCGCGCGGCTTCGTTGAGGCCGACCGCGCGGCCCTCGTCCGGCAGCGCGAAGGCCGCGCAATACGGCATGCCGGGCGCGAGCGCGCGCACCCACTGCTCCATCATCGGCACGACGCGGGCCAGCTCCAGCAATCGCGCCAGCACGCGCGTGTACACCGAGCCGCCGCAACGCGCGACGGCGTCGGCGATCAACGGGTGACCATCCGCCAGTTGCCGCGCGATCGCACCGGTTTCCAGCGCCGCGCCGTTCAGCCGCGGCGCCTTGTTCCAGGTGTAAGCGCCCGGCTTGTCCGCGCGCGGCTCGGTGAGCCCCGCAAACGGATGCCGCGCGCCGCCCGCATCGTCCAGCCATGCATGCGTCGCGTCTTCCGTGATCGCGTCGAGATCGAGCGCATCGGCCTGCTTGCGCTGCGCGTCCCAGACGCCGCCGCGGAACGCGTGCGCGCCGTCCGGTTGCGGATACGCGCCATACGACAGGTACAGGTCGGGGCCGGCGCCGAGGCGGTCGAGACCGAGATCGTCGGCGAGCGTCAGGAAGAACCGCAAATCGCCACGCCGCTCGCCGCGCGCGCGCCAGGCGGCGAGCGCGGCTTCGCTGTCGAGCTGCGCGATCTCCTCGAGTGGCGCGTCGAACAGCACCTCTTCGAGAAACTGCCGGAATTCGCCGATGAACCCCAGCAGGCGGATCCGCTCCGCGTTGTCGATCGCGCGCGCGCTGCCGCCGGGCTGGATCGAACCGGTGTGCGGCCACTTGCCGCCGAGCGTGCCCATCAGGCGCAGCCAGCGTTGCCGCGCGGCAAGCGAGGCGCGGTGCCGTTCGCCCTGATAAGGCGTGAAGCGCGACACCGCTTCGGCGTGCCACGCGCGCGCCGCATAGACCGGCCGCACGAAATCCGGCATGAAGAACAGATAGAAGTGACTGAGGTGATCGGCGAGGTTCTCGGCGGCGAGCATCAGGTTCGTCGCGATCTGGCCGTTCGGCGCGGGCGTCACGCCGGCCAGGTCGGCCAGCGCGCGCGCGGCCGCCACGCCCTGCGACACCGAGCAGATGCCGCAGATGCGCGGCACGTAGACGAGCGCATCGAGCGGATCGCGATCGAGCAGGATCTGCTCGAAACCGCGAAACATCGTGGCGTTCACGTGCGCGTCGCTGACCCGGCCGTCGACGACCTCGATGCGCACCTCGAGGTCGCCTTCGACGCGATTGAACGGACCGATCACGAGTCGAGACATCAAGACACCTATTTATTACGGGGCCGCGAACGGACCGCGGGCGCGACTTTCAGATGATCGGCCGTCGCGTTTTCGCGCACGCGCTTCGGCGTCGCGGCCTTCGACAACGACGCGAGCGCGACGAACCACGCCTTCGGCATGTCGCTCGGCAAGCCGATCGGGATGCCCGCGACGTTCGGCGTGCGGTGGAACGCGTGGCCGGGCTCCTCGAAGCCCGGCTCCGTGCAGTTGATGCACGCATAGCCGCCGCGCGTGCACGAGCCGTCGCCGTTCCACAAGCGCGTGTTGCAGTCGGCATGCGCCTGCGTGCCCTTGCAGCCCATGTGCTCCATCATGCAGCCGAGATCGGACGGACGCACGGCGCTCGCCTTGTACTCGTAGAACTCGTTGCGCGTGCAACCGTGATGGACGAGCTGGTCGGCATAGAAGCGCGGCCGGCCGAGCGTATCGAGCGCAGCCGGATCGAGCAGCGACATCGACAGCGCGCTCAGCGTCTCGACGACCCAATCCGGATGCGTCGGGCAACCGGCCACGTTGACGACCGGAAAGCCGCTGCGCGACCGGTACGCCGCGCCCAGCAGCCCGCCCGGCTGATCGCCGTCGTACTGGAGCCCGCAGGCATCGGCCGGATTCGCGCCGGCCGCGGTGATGCCGCCGTAAGCGGCGCAGGTGCCGATCGCCACCGTGTAATGCGCGACGCTCGCGAGCCGGGCGACCCAGTCGATCATCGGCACCCCGGTGCCGGCCAGCACGTGAAAACGCCCCGTGCCGTTCGGGCCGCGCAGCATCGCGCCTTCGACGCACAGCGCATGCAGCTCGACGGTACCGTCGAGGCACGCCAGCAGCACGTCGCGGGCGTCCGCGCCGGTTTCGAGCGACAGCGACGGATGCCACAGCAGCCGAATGCCGGCGCGCGACAGCATGCCGGAGAAGTCCGGCGTGTCGGCGCACAGCAGCGACATGTTGCAGCCGCCGCAGCCGCCCGACTGCAGCCACAACACGTTGAACGCGCCGGTGCCGTCGGGCGCGCGGGTATCGACGCTCATTTCTTCTCCAGACCGAATCGCTGCATTTTCTGGCGCAGCCCGGCGCGCGACAGGCCCAGCTCGGACGCGGCGCGCGTCTTGTTCCACCGGTGCCGCAACAGCGCCTCCTTGATCAACATCGTCTCCATCGCATCGAGCCGCTCCTGCAACGTGCCGGCCGACGCAATCTGCGCTTCCGGCCCGCGTGCGGCCGGCCCCGACTGCCCGCGCAGCACCTTCGGCGAGAACGCGTCGGCGCGGATCAGGTCGTCGTCGCTCAGCGCGACCGCGCGGTAGATCTCGTTGCGCAGCTCGCGAATGTTGCCCGGCCACGCATAGCCGAGCAGCACGGCCAGTGCATCGCGGGCGAAGTCCAGCCCGGCCGGGCGCGACTCGTGCTCGGCGATGGCCTGCAGCAGCCGGTGCGCGATCGGCACCAGATCGCCGCTGCGCTCGCGCAGCGGCGGCAGCGCCAGCGTGGCCGTCGCGATCCGGTAGTAGAGATCCTCGCGGAAACGCCCGGCCTCGACTTCGCGCTCGAGGTCGCGATGCGTCGCGGCGATCACGCGGACGTCCACCGGCACCGCGCGCGTCGCGCCGACCGGCCGCACCTCGCCTTCCTGCAGCACGCGCAGCAGCCTGACCTGGAAGGCGAGCGACGTGTCGCCGATCTCGTCCAGGAAGATGGTGCCGCCGTTCGCGCGCTGGAACAGCCCCGCGTGGTCGTGAACCGCGCCGGTGAAGGCGCCGCGCTTGTGGCCGAACAGCTCCGATTCGAGCAGCGTGTCGGCCACGGCCGCGCAGTTCTCGACCACGAACGGGCCGGCCGCGCGCGGGCTCGCGTAGTGGATCGCGCGCGCGAGCATCTCCTTGCCGGTGCCGGACTCGCCGAGGATCAGGATCGACAGGTCGTAGCGCGCGAGCTTCGACGCGAGCTTGCAGATCGGATCGAGCGGGCTGCCCGGCGCGCGCACGATCGCATCGAAGCCGAGCGTGTTCTGCACCTGCGCGAGCTTCTCGTGGCTGCGCTGCCGCAGCAGCGGGACGCTGTTGCGCAACTCGAGGTCGAGCCGATGCATGTCCTGCTGCAGCGACTGCGCCTCCGCGGCCTGGCGCACCGTGTGGAGCAGATGGTCGGGCATCCACGGCTTCAGCACGAAGCGGTGGATGCCGGCCTGGTTGATGCCCGCGACGATGTCCTCCGAATCCGTGTAGCCGGACACGATGATCCGCACGGTGTCGGGCCACGTCTCGCGCACTTCGGACAGGAACTCGACGCCCGTGCGCCCCGGCATCCGCTGATCGCAGAGGATCACGGCGACCGGCTGCTGTTGCAGGATCGCCCGCGCCTCGTCGGCGGAGCTCGCGGTGAGCACCTCGAACTCCTCGTCCAGCACGCGGCGAATGGTTTCCTGCGCGCGCAGCTCGTCGTCGACGACCAGCACGGTGGGGGGCCTGCGCAGCGGCGCCGGGTCGGGTTCGGGGTCGGTGCTGGGATGGACGGGTAAAGGCGAGCTCATGGGTCGATCGAGGCCGTGCAGATCCGGCCGATTCAGGCCCGCCGCACGCGGAATGCGGCAGCAGGCGGCCTGACAACGCGCATGATACCCGCGTCGGACGATCCTCGCCGTTCCGCGGCGTCAGCAAATGCGCGGCAGCTGTTCGCCCGACAGCCAGTCGGCGATCCGCCGTCCGCCGAACTTCGTCTCGACCTGCACGAAACCGTGCGCGTCCTCGGTCACCTCGCCGATCTGCACGGCGTGCGCGCCGAGCGGATGCGCACGCATCGCGGCCAGCAGCGCGGGCGCGTCCTCGGCCGCGCAGACGGCGACGAGCTTGCCTTCGTTGGCCACATAAAGCGGATCGAGGCCGAGCAGCTCGCATGCCGCGTCCACTTGCGGCAGCACCGGAATCGCGTCCTCGCGGATCAGCATGCCGACGCCCGACTGGCTCGCGATCTCGTTGAGCGTGGTCGCCAGCCCGCCGCGCGTCGGGTCGCGCAGCACGCGCACGCCCGGCACGGCCGCCAGCATGCTCGCGACCAGCGTGTGCAGCGCGGCGCTGTCGGAGCTGATCTCGACGTCGAACTCGAGCGCCTCGCGCGTCGACATGATCGCGACGCCGTGTTCGCCGATGGTGCCCGACAGCAGCACCGCGTCGCCCGGCCGCGCGAGCGCGCCGTCGATCCGGATGCCCGCCGGCACGACGCCGACGCCCGTGGTCGTGATGAACACGCCGTCGCCCTTGCCGCGCTCGACGACCTTGGTGTCGCCGGTGACGATCGGCACGCCGCACTCGCGCGACGCGTGCGCCATCGATTCGACGATGCGCTTCAGGTCCGCCAGCGCGAAGCCTTCCTCGATGATGAAGCTGGCGGCCAGGTACAGCGGCCGCGCGCCGGACATCGCGACGTCGTTGACCGTGCCGTGCACGGCCAGGCTGCCGATGTCGCCGCCCGGAAAGAACAGCGGCGACACGACGTGCGCGTCGGTAGCCATCACCACGCGCTCGCCGGGCGCCGTCGCAGGCGGCGCGAACGCGGCCTGATCGTTGCCTTGCCGCAGCCATTCGTTGTCGAAGGCGGCGACGAACAGCTCGCGGATCAGCTGCGCCGACGCGCGGCCGCCCGCGCCATGACCCATGTCGATCCGGCCGTCGCGGAAATTGAGGGGCCGCACGTACGCGGGCTTGGTCCGGGGGGTCGGTGTCGAGCTCATGCGGGTACCAGCGGAATGTCCTTGAAACGGCCATACGAGTAATGCGCGGCGCACGCGCCCTCGCTCGACACCATGCACGAACCCATAGGATTCTCGGGCGTGCACACGGTGCCGAACAGCGAGCAGTCGCGCGGCTGCTTGAGGCCGCGCAGGATCGCGCCGCACTCGCATTTGCGGTGGTCGGCGACGGGCCGGTAGACCAGCCCGTAACGCGCTTCGGCGTCGTGGCGCGCGTATTTCGCGCGGATCCGCAGCGCGCTGGCCGGCACCTCGCCCAGGCCGCGCCACTCGAAGCTCTCGCGGGCCTCGAACACGTCGTCCATCAGCGCCTGCGCGGCGGCATTGCCGGCACGCGTGACCGCCCGCGAGAACTCGTTCTCGACCTCGGCGCGGCCGTCGTTGACCTGGCGGATCAGCATCAGGATCGCCTGCATCACGTCGAGCGGCTCGAAGCCCGCGATCACGACCGGCTTCCGATAGTCGCGCGCGAAGCCCTCGTACGGCGCCGAGCCGATCACGATGCTGACGTGCGCGGGGCCGATGAAGCCGTCGAGCGGCACGGCGTCGGCCGCCACGGCCGGCGCCGCGAGCAGATGCGTGATCGCGGCGGGCGTCAGCACATGGCAGCACAGCACGCTGAAATTGTCGACGCCGGCAGCGGCCGCGTCGCGCACGATCAGCGCGGTGGGCGGCGTGGTGGTCTCGAAGCCGATCGCGAAGAACACGACCTCGCGGTCGGGATTCAGGCGCGCGATCTTCAGCGCGTCGAGCGGCGAATAAACCATCCGGATGTCGGCGCCGTGCGCCTTCGCGCGCATCAGCGACATCCCGCCGGAGGCCGGCACGCGCATCGTGTCGCCATAGGTGCAGACGATCACGCCGCGCTCCAGCGCGAGCTGCACCGCGAGATCGATGCGTCCGACCGGCAGCACGCAGACGGGGCAGCCGGGGCCGTGGATCATCCGCACGTTGGCAGGCAGCAGGTCGGTCACGCCGTAGCGGGAAATCGCGTGCGTGTGACCGCCGCAGAATTCCATGAAGTGATAGCGCGTGCCGGGCTGCGCCTCGGCCTGAATGCGCGCGGAAATGCGTTCGGCGAGCGCGCGGTCGCGGAATTCGTCGATGTACTTCATTGCGGCGCTCCGCTCGGAGGCACGTCGCCGTCGCCGGCCGCGTGCGCCAGTTCGCCGAACAGCGCGAGCGTACGCTCGGCCTCGGCCGGATCGATCCTGCCGAGCGCGTAGCCCACGTGCACGATCACGTATTCGCCCAGCCGCGCGTCGGGGACGAGCGCGAGCGAGATCGTCTTGCGCACGCCGCCGAGGTCGACGACGCCCATGTCGGCGTCGCGCAGCTCGACGACGCGTGCGGGAATGGCTAGACACATGTCGAAACTCCTTCGGACGTCGCGCGCACGGCGCCCGACGTCAATGTATGCGCGGCGACCCATGCCTGGCCCAGCGCCAGGCCGGCGTCGCCGCATGGCACCGACGACGGCGCGCAGCTGCGCACGCCGCGCGCGTCGAGCGCGGCGCGCAAGCGCGCCGACAGCAGCCGGTTGGCGAAGCACCCGCCGCCGAGCAGCACGGCACGTCCGTGCGCGACCGCGGCGGCCCACGCGGCGAGCGCGTCGGCGAGCGCGAGATGAAACAGCGCGGCGCCATGCGCGCTCGCGCCGGCATCGGCCAGTTCGAGCACGCGAACCAGCAGCGGGCGCAGGTCGAGCTCGCCGTCGTCGGCGATGCGCCACAGTCCGTCCGTATCGGGCTCGGGATGGTCGCGCAGATAGTCGGCGGCGTGTCGTTCGAGCGCGATGGCGGCTTCCGCCTCGGTGCGCTGATGGCGGCAGATGCCGAGCAAGCCGGCCGCCGCGTCGAACCATCGGCCCGCACCCGTGCTCGGCGGACAGTTCAGGCCGCGCGCCAGCATCGTGCCGATCGTGCGCGCCGCGCGCGCGCCAACGTCGCCGCCGAGCCGCGCTTCGATCTCGTCCGCGCGGCCGAGCGTGTGCAGCGCCGCGGCGGCCATGCGCCACGGCTCGCGGGCCGCGACGTCGCCGCCGGGCAGCGCGAGCGGCGTCAAATGCCCGAGCCGCCGCCAGCCGTCCGGCGCGACCTCGAGCAGTTCGCCGCCCCACGCGGCGCCGTCGGTGCCGAGCCCGACGCCGTCGAGCGCGAGGCCGACGACCGGCTCCGCGAGCCCATGCTCGGCCGCGACCGCGCCGATGTGCGCATGGTGATGCTGCACCGCGATCGCCGGCACGCCGAGGCGCTCGCTCCATTCGACGGCCAGCCGCGAGCTGTGGAAGTCCGGATGCAGGTCATGTGCGATCGCGCGCACCGGCCGACCGGCTTGCCGGGCCGCATCGACGAGCGACGCGACGGAGGCCTCGAGCGCGACGCAATGGCGCGGATCGTCGAGATCGCCGTGCAGCGGCGACCAGTACACGTCGCCGTCGACGTACACGCACGCGGCATTCTTCAGCCACGCGCCGGTCGCGAGCACGGTGTCGGCGCCCCACGCGCGCGGCAGGCGTTCGCGCCGCAGCGTCATGCCGCGTCTCCGGCGCGACGCTGCTGCGCGCGCAGCGCCGCCAGCTCGGCCTCCAGCTCGCTGATTCGCGCGGCCAGCGGATCGTGCTCGTCGCCCGTGCGCAGAACCCAGTCGAGCCACGCGTCGATCCCGTCGCCGGTGGTCGCCGACACGCAGATCACGTCGAGCGCCGGATTGATGCGGCGCGCGTATTCGATGCAGCGCTCGACGTCGAACTGCACGTACGGCAGCAGGTCGGTCTTGTTGACGATCATCAGCCGCGCGGCGGCGAACATGTCCGGGTACTTGAGCGGCTTGTCCTCGCCTTCGGTCACCGACAGGATCGCGACCTTCGCGTCCTCGCCGAGATCCCACAACGCCGGGCACACCAGATTGCCGACGTTCTCGATGAACAGCACGCTGTCGGGCTGCTGCGCCGCGCCGCGGCGCTCGGACGAAGCGTGCGCGTCGTGCGGGTGGTGATGATCGTGATCGTGGTGGTGATGTTCGTGGCCGTGGCCATGCGCGTGGCCGTGATCATGACCATGCGCGTGCAGCGGCAGCCGTTCATAGGCCGCCGCGACCATCGCCGCATCGAGATGGCATCCCTTGCCGGTGTTGACCTGGATTGCCGGCGCGCCGGCCGCGCGAATGCGCTCGGCGTCGTTCGCGGTTTGCTGGTCGCCTTCGATCACGCCGATCGGCAACGTCGGCGCGCGCGCGCGCAGCGCAGCGATCGTCGCGCACAGCAGCGTCGTCTTGCCCGAGCCGGGGCTCGACACGAGATTCAGCGCGCGTACGCCGTGCGCCGCGAAGTGCCGCCGGTTGTGCGCCGCATGGCGATCGTTCTCGCCGAGCACGTCCTGCTCGATGCGCACCGTGCGCCCCTGATCGAGGCCGTGCACCGTGACGCCGGCCGGCCCGAGGCCGTAATGCAGGTCACCGCTCGCCGCATCGGCGCGCACGTGCGCTTGAGCGTCGTGGTGCGCGTGATGCGCATCGTGCCGATCCCGGTGCGCCCCGTCGGGGCTGTCGCAGCCGCATACCACGCACATGTCGTTCTCCTTCCGCAATTCGGTTGATTTCAGGCATCGTCGACGAGCATGTCGACGATGCGCAATTCCGTGCCGCCGTTCGGCTGCAGCCAGTAGCCGCCGCAGCGGCCGCACGGCTCGCCGCGCGCGGCCAGCGGCACGTCGCAATGACAGTTCAGGCACCACGCGCGGCCCGGCGGCTCCGCGATCTCGATGCGCGCGCCGGCCAGGCAGGTGCCGGGCGCCATCGCATCGAGCGCGAAGCGCAGCGCGTCGACCTCGACGCCCGCGAGCCGGCCCACTTCGAGCCGCAGCACGTTGACGCGCGCGAAACGCTCGCGCGCGGCGGCCGCCTCGACCGCCGCGAGCACGCCGCCCGCCAGACTCACTTCATGCATGTCGATCGGTTTCCATTCGTATGAGCATCGTCGCGCCGAACCGGCGCGGCGGTTTCGAGAGCATAGGCGATGCACGGATCGAACGCGCCCATCAATGCGCCGACGCGCGCCGCGAGCGCGGCATCGTCGCCGCCGTCCGGCCGCACATCGACGCGGGCGAGCGCGTGCGCGAGCGTGCCGTCCGGATGAAAATTCCACTCCGTCGGCGACACCACGCGGTAGTCGGCGACGCGCGCGGCGTCGCCGGGCACGAGGCGCACCCAGTGGATCAGCACGCCGCGCGCCGTCTCGCACCATGCCATCGCCTCGCCGGGCGCGAGCGCCAGCGTGCCCGATCGCAGCGCGAACGCGGCCGGACCGCCGGCGGCGAGCCGCGCGAGCTCCGCGACGCGCGCGCCGAGCCGCAGCCATGCGCTGTCGTAAGCGGCTGCGTGCGGATCGCCGCAGCGGGTCCAGACGCCGGTTTCGGCCGGCGCGCCGTCCTGTTCGGGCCGCTGCGCGAAGCGCGGGTCGCCCGCGATCGCCGCGCCGATCCGGCGCAGCCGCGCGCGGTCCGCGCCGTCGATACGCAGCGCGCGCGGCGGCATCCGCAGCGCGTCGGCGACCGTGCGGCAGTGCAGCAGCAGCGACGCCGGGAAGCTCGTCGCGCGCGCCGTCCATGCGCTCAGACAGGCGCGCGGATCTTGATCCCAGCGGGCGAGCCAGCCGTCGGCCGGTTCGCCGAGCACGTGACGTTCGATCCATTCGCGCGTGCCGGCCGCCCGTACGTCGGGCAGCGCGCACGGCGCGCCGCCGACGAGGCGCGCGGGCCAGTCGAGCCAGATCCGGCGCAGATGCTCGGCGATCGTTTCGCGCGCGAGCGTGGCCGAGCGTGCGTCTTCGCCGTCGCGCTCGCCTTCACCACGGCTCGCGTCATGGTCATCGCCCGCGCCGTTGCGATCGACGTTGCCATCAGCGTCGCCTTTGCCACCGCAATCGCCAGCCGCTCCGCCCGCATTCGCATACGCGCCGGCCGCCGTCACGGCGAGCTCGGCGCACAGCGCGTGCGCGCGCCCGCAGAGCGAGAACACCGCGGACAGCCGCGGCGCGGCCAGCGCGGCCGGCTGACCGGCGAGCAGCAACCCGGCGAGCGGCGGCCGGCCGCCGTCGATGCTCGGCGAGCGGCCCGGGCGCACGACGTATCGCCCGGCCAGCGCGGCGAACCCGGACGTATCTTCGCTCGTGCTCGCGACGCCCGTCATGCGCCGGCCTCGCGCGTCGCGGGCCGGCGCAGCAGGAACTCGCGCCGGCTCGTGCGCGGCGGCGCGTCGGCGGCCGCGGAGCGCAGCTGGGCGAGCACCGCGCGCGCAGTCGCCACCGCGCTCGCGTGATCGCTGAAGTCGAACATCGGCGAAAACAGCGAACAGCACGCGTGCGCGCCGGCCTGCGGCACGTGTGCGCCGATCCAGTCGAACTCGACGGCGCCCACGCGACGCGCGGCCAGCTGCCCCGGCGACGGGCACGGCTGAGCCGCGCCGTTCCCGCCCGGCAGCCACACGAGGTTCATGAACCACGGCGTGACGAGGATGCCGAGCAGATCGCCGCTGGCATCGCCGCCCGCAGGATACGGCCCGAACGCCACGGCCTCGACCCGCAAGCCGGGATGCACGACCGGCATGCCGAGCATCGTGGTCGCCGCGACCGTCGTGTAGTGCGCGACGAGCGCGCCGATGCGCGGATCGGACGATCCGCCCGGCAGGGACGCCCGCAACGCAGCGCCGTCGCGGGTCGGGCTTCGCGTGGTCAACGTCAGTCCCTCAGCACCATGAATTGCTCCGCATCGCCGTCGCAGGTCGGGCAGCGCCAGTGCGCCGGCAGCGCGGCGAACGGCACGCCGGGCGGAATCTGCCAAACCGGATCGCCCTGGCGCGGATCGTAGATCCACCAGCAGATCTTGCATTCGAGCCGCGTATCGGCCGCGATCCGGCTGCGATCGCCGAGATAGCTGCCTTCGAACAGCGCCGCGGTCTGGTTCATGGTCACGCCTCCTCGACCCAGTCGATCAATTGTGCGAGACGCTCGTGCGAGTCGTCGATGTCCTCGGGCGCCGCCTGGACGATCTCGGGCAGATCGGTGATCTCGATCGTGTTCAGGATCAGCGTGTCCTGCGAGTTGAAGTACGCGATGCGCCAGCAATGAACGACGCCGGTGCTGGCGATCCGGCAATTCCCGTAGCCGCGCGACAACACCGACACCGGCCCGCCGCCGAGCACCGCGTCGATGAACGCGCCGTCTTCGGACGACAGCGGCAGCAGCGTCAGGTTGATCACGTGCGGCGCAGCGCCGGCACGCCAGCGGGCGACCTGGTCGCGCACTTCGGTGAGGATCGCCGGCGCGTTCATCACGCCGCTCGGGTGCGTGTCGGACACCGGCAGATCGGGTGCGGCCGCCGCGTGCGCGGCCGCGGCCAGCGCGGCCGGCGCGCCGCCGACCTCGATGCGCTCGGCGCGGCCGGCCGGGCCGTCCTCGGCGATGCACCACACGCCCGCGAACACGGTCTCCTGGATCAGCACGCTGCCGGCGTCGGCGGTGTCGATGCGCGCGCTGACCTCGCCTTCGCCGAGCACCGCGTTCAGGATGCGCAGCGCATCGGCGTCGCAGGCCGTCAGATCGACCGGCGCGGGCTGTTCGCCGCGGCGGCATGCGTCGAGCGCGTCGAGCACGGTGAGCAGGATGCCGCGCACCACGTCGAGCGCACGCGCGTCAGCGCGCTCGGGCAGCGACGGCGCGACGAACGTGTGCATCGCCTGCGGCATCGGCATGTAGTCGAGCACCGCATCGCCTTCGGGCTGGCTGCCCGGGCCGAACGGCACGACGGGGACGGGAAAGGTTTTCATCTGCATGGTCGGCGAGCGTGAATTCAGTGGCAGCCGGACGAGCCGCCGGCGACGTTGACGGGAATGCCGATCGACGGCGCACGCGTGGTCGGGCTGGCGAGCGCGTCGGCGACGCACTTCACGTAATCGTCCCAGTCCATCATGCCGGACAGCACCGTCACGTACTGGCCGTCGCGCAGCCACAGCAGCGCGGGCCAGCGCAGCGAGCCGAAGCGGCGCGCGATCGCGTTCTCGCCGGCGCGCGTCGCCACCGCCAGCCGCAGCGCCCGGCCGAAGCGGACCGCCGCGACGTGCGCGAGCTCCGGCAGCACGGCCGCGACGTCGAGCGATTCGGGAAACCGCACCGGGTCGCCCATCAGCAGCACGACGCACTCGCCGCCGTCGGCGAGCCAGCCGTCCAGCGTGTGCTCGTCGACGAAGGTCGCGTGCGCTTGCTCGATCAGCCGCTGCACGACGGCCGGGCAATCCTGGCCGGCCGCCGCTGCGCTCGGCACGTTCGGCACGTTCGGCGCCTCGGCCTGCGTTGCTCCGGGCACGGAGCCGCTTGTTTCGCTCATTTCGATTCCTCAGGAACAGCAAGGCTGCCGGCCGCGCGCTGCGGGCCGCCGACGAGCCGGGTCAATTCATCCACGCCGAGCGCCGACGGCAGCGCGAACGCGGCCGGGCTTGCCGCGCCGCCCTCGCCCGCCATCACCGACTCGATCAGCGCGAGCGTCGCGTCGATTTCGGCCGCGCGTGCGGCGTCGAGCCGTTCGCGCGCCGCATCGAGAAACACCAGCAGCCAGTCGCCGGGCGCACACGGCCCGACCAGCGCGGTGTCGACGCGGCGTCGCACGCCGCGGCCGACGCACCACGCATGACCGGGTTGCGCCTCGACGACCTGCATCGGCAGCCCTATGCACATGACGGCGACTCCTTGGCGAGCGCGCGCACCAGCACGCGCTCGTCGCCGATGCGGCACGCGTCGGCTTCGCTCGGGCGCTCGCCTTCGTAGCGCGCCAGCGCCAGATGGTGCAGCGTGACGGCTTCGTCGTCGCGCAGCGCGGTGCGTCGCGGCAGCGGCGCGCCGCCCCACTCGCGCAGATACGCGACGCCCGCGTCCAGCGCCCGCTCGAGCGCCGCCTTCACGCACGGACGCAGGCTGCCGCCGTAGTCCTCGATCTCTTCCGGCTGGCAGCCGATCAGCACCACGCGGCGCGGATACTTGCCGGTCAGTTGCGCGAGCATCAGCACTTCCTGAAAGCCGGTCTGGTGCAGGCTCATCTTGCGCACGCCGAGAAACTTCGGCACCTCGTCGTCCTCGACGATCTTCAGCTCGCCGGGCGCGAGGCCGTAGTCGACCGCATCGAAGATCAGCAGGAAGTCGGCCGCCTGCACGTGCTGGATCAGATAGAGGCCCTGCGTGCCGCCGTCCATCAGCGTGACGTTCGGCGCGCATTCGAAGCGCTGCTGCAGCGCCTCGATGCAGCGCACGCCGAAGCCTTCGTCGGCCCACAGCACGTTGCCGATGCCGAGCGCGACGATCGCGGCGCCGTCCTGCGCCGGCGGGATGGTTTGCGGGGAAGTGTCCATCGGCGCGTCAGTCCTTGAACGTGCGGTAGCCGGAGATCATCGAGCCGACCACGCTCTGGCGCCCCATGATGTCCTCGCGGATCGCCGCATACACGTGAAGGATCACGAACAGCAGGATCGCCCACATCCCGAGGTGGTGCCACGTGTGGACGCCCTGCGACTGGCCGAGCAGCGGCCGGATCCAGCCGAACGTGCGCTGCTGCCAGGAGCCGGCCTGCGCGCCTTCGCCGTACAGCGCGAAGCCGGTCACGACCATGAACAGCGAGACGGTCAGAAACACGAAGAACATCGCGAAGCGCGACAGCGGATTGTGGCCGCTGTACTGCCGCGGACACGGACCGAGGAACATGTAGTAGCGCAGCATCCCGAACACGTCGACCCAGTAGTCGCGCGTGAACACGGGCACCCAGAACATCTCGCGCGCGTGGTGGTTGCCCACCAGCGCCCAGTACGCGCGGCCCGCAAGGCCGACCGCGAACAGGTACGCGGCCGCGAAATGCGCGAACCGGATGTACCCCATCAGGAAATGGGCGCTGGCCTCGCCCGGTTGCGTCGCGAGCGGCGAGCCGATCAGGTAGCCGGTGATCGACAGCACTGCGATCGACGCCGCGTTCATCCAGTGCCAGATGCGCACCGGCGCTTCGTACACGTAGATCGCCTTGGCGGCCGGAACGGTATCGGGCGCGCGGCCGCGCCGCGACTGCGTTTGCATCGTCATCATTCTTCCTTGCCGCGCGGGCCGGCCGAAGCCGGCCGCGACGGCGTCCTGTTGTTACCGGTGGTGCGTCAGGCGACGGTGCGTCGACGCGGGAAGTATCGCCAGCGGCGCTGCACGATCAACGCACCGTGACGGTGGTCATTTCCGCGCCGTCTTCGCTCATCACGTGCGTCGAGCAGGCCATGCACGGATCGAACGAGTGCAGCGAGCGCAGAATCTCGACCGGCTGCTCGGGGTTCGCCATCGGCGTGTTCATCAGGCTCGCCTCGAACGCGCCGATCTGGCCTTTGGCGTCGCGCGGGCCGCCGTTCCACGTGCTCGGCACGACGCACTGGTAGTTCTCGATGCGGCCGCCCTTGATCTTGATCCAGTGACCGAGCGCGCCGCGCGGCGCGGCGACCGTGCCCACGCCCTTCGCCTCGGCCGGCCACGTCGACGGATCCCACTTCTCGACGTTGGCGGTCGACGTGTCGCCGTTGCGGATGTTGTCGACGAGCCGCTGCCAGTCGTCCGACATCATCTCCGCGCAGTACTGCGCTTCGAGCGCGCGCGCGAGCGTGCGGCCGATCGTGGTCGGCAGCAGCTGCTTCGCGCCGAGCGTCGTCTCGGGCAGCCCGAGGAGCTTCGGCATGTCCTGGTTGACCGACTGCAGCGCCGCGTCGATCTGCTCCTTGATCCGCGCGCCGTGCGGGTTGCCCTGCTTCGCATGCGCATAGCCGAGGATGTAGCGCGCGAGCGGCCCGACCTCCATCGCGTGGCCGCGCCAGCGCGGCGCCTTGACCCACGAATACTTCGCGCTTTCGTCGACCGATTCGATCGCCGTGCGCGTGCCCTTCGTGTTCGGTCCGAGCTCGTAGTGCGGCTCGGTCATGCCGTCCCACGGATGCAGGCCGCGGTCGTTGTCGGGGTACTGGTACCACGAATGGGTGACGAACTCCTGCACCTGCTCCGGATCGCGCGCGTCGACCGGCAGGATGTTGTCCCAGTCGCCGTTCAGGATCGCGCCGCCCGGCATCTGGTTGGTGGACGGGTCGTAGTTGACGAGCGGATACGTACCGTAGTCCATCACGTTGGTGGCGGCGAGGCCGCCGCCATGCAGCCAGCCGCGCGCCTTGTAGATCGTGCCGATCGCGAGCAGATCGGGCACGTAGACGTTGCGGCAGAACGTCTCCGCCTGGTCGATCAGCGAGCGCACGAAGTTCAGGCGCTCCATGTTGATCGGCGCACCGGCCGCGAGATCGCCGTCGATGTTGATCGCGCACGGCACGCCGCCGACCAGGTAGTTCGGGTGCGGGTTCTTGCCGCCGAAGATCGTGTGGATCTTGACCCACTCCTTCTGCAGGTCGAGCGCCTCGAGGTAATGCGTGACGGCCATCAGGTTCGCTTCCGGCGGCAGCAGATAGGCCGGGTTGCCCCAGTAGCCGTTCATGAACGGGCCGAGCTGGCCGCTTTCGACGAACTTGCGCAGCCGCGTCTGGATGTCGCGGAAATAGCCCGGCGACGACATCGGATGCGACGGCGACACGCGCTGCTGGAGTTCGGAGGTGAGCTTCGGGTCTGCCTTCAGCGCGGACACGACGTCGACCCAGTCGAGCGCGTGCAGGTGATAGAAGTGCACCGCGTGATCATGCACCTGCAGCGTCTTCGCCATGATCTCGCGGATCAGGTGCGCGTTCGGCGGAATCCGGATGTCGAGCGCGTCCTCGACCGCGCGAACCGACGCCAGCGCGTGGCAGCCGGTGCAGACGCCGCAGATGCGCTCGACGAACGCCCACGCATCGCGCGGGTCGCGGCCCTTGAGAATCACTTCGAGTCCGCGCCACATGGTGCCGGTGGACACCGCGTTGCGGATCACGTTGTTCGAGTCGACGTTCACTTCGACCCGCATGTGGCCTTCGATGCGCGTCACGGGATCGACGACGATCCGGCGTCCGCTGTTGTCGAGCTGAAAACCCTGGGTGGAATAGGCTGTCATGCTGTTGTGTAGTTCCTGTGCGTGTGGGGGCTGCGCGTGGCGTCGGGCGGCTGACGGCTAGCGGCCGTCGCGATCGCGTTTCGAGCTGACGCGCTGAATCGCCGAGGCGGCCGCATGCGCGGCGGCGGCGGCGCCCAGGACGACGGCCGCGGTGCCGCCGATCTTGTCGGCGTTCGCTTCGACGCCGAACTGGTTGATGTGGGTCAGGCGGTCGTAGAACGAACCCTTGTCCCAGAAGCCGTCCTCCGAGCAGCCGATGCAGCCGTGTCCGGCCTGGATCGGGAAGCTGGTGCCGCCGTTCCAGCGCACCGTCGAGCACGCGTTGTAGGTCGTCGGGCCCTTGCAGCCGACCTTGTACAGGCAGTAGCCGCGCCGCGCGGCGTCGTCGTCCCAGGCCTCGACGAACTGGCCGGCGTCGAAGTGCGGGCGGCGGTAGCACTTGTCGTGAATGCGCTGGCTGTAGAACATCTTCGGCCGGCCCTGGCGGTCCAGCTCGGGCACGCGGTCGAACGTCAGCATGTAGGTGATGACGCCCGTCATCACTTCCGCGATCGGCGGGCAGCCGGGCACCTTGATGATCGGCTTGTCGGTGATCACCTTGTGGATCGGCACCGCCTGCGTCGGGTTCGGCTTCGCGGCCTGCACGCAGCCCCACGATGCGCAGGAACCCCACGAGATCACGGCCTTCGCGTCCTTCGACACGCGGCGCAGCTGATCGACGAACGGCTTGCCGCCGATGATGCAGCTCATCCCGTCCTGGTTCAGCGGCGGATTGCCCTCGACGGCGAGGATGTAGTTGCCCTTGTACTTCGTCATGACCTCTTCGAGGATCGCCTCGGCCTGATGGCCGGCCGACGCCATCAGCAGATCGTCGTAGTCGAGCGAGATCATCGACAGCACGACGTCCTTCGCGAGCGGATGCGCGGAGCGGATGAACGATTCCGAGCAGCACGTGCATTCGAGGCCGTGCAGCCACAGCACCGGCGTGCGGGGCTTCGTTTCCATCGCCTCGACGATCCTCGGCATGAAGGCCGGCCCGAGGCCGAGCGACGTGGCGGTCAACGAGCAGAACTTGAGGAAGCTGCGGCGCGAGATGCCCTGGCGGCGCATGACCTCATAAAACGTTTCAATCACGGTGTGGTTCCTTGATGGCCATCTGGCCGACGGCCCGGCATGCGGGGGCGCTGCCGGAGCGGGCGCCGGAGCGTGGCTTCGGCGTGAATGCCGTGCTTTAAAACAAGAACCGTGCCAGGGCCGCGCCGACACGGTACGGGCAGGCCCGCTCGGCGCCATTGATCTGTATCAAAAAGGAAAAATCGGCGCCGGGGCCGGTGCGGCGGCGGCGCACGCCGGTTGGGCGGGTAGTCACGGCGCATCCGGTTGGCCAGCCAAACTGGCAATGGCGTGACCAGCGCGTTCGCACGGCCGCGCGGCGGCACGCGGCGCCGGGCTCGGCGGCGATGCCCGGCGGCATATGCGCGCGGTCGGGCGTGATTCCAATTGGAACGGAAGTTGCATGAGTCAGCGGCTTTGTCGCGCCGCGCGCTCATGTGCCGCGCATGTGCCGCTCATGGCGCGCGGTTCAGCAAAGCGGCACAATGCGGGCCGCTGCCGCACGCGCCATTGGCCCATTGCGCGGCGACGCAACCGCTTCGACCCAGACACGATGGAACTTCCCGTGAACGCCTTCCTCCCGCCGCAGCGACGCTCATGCGCCGCGCCTCTCGCGCCGTCACGCCACGGTGAGCGCGCCGCACCGCACGCGGCAGCCCGTGTACCGGCCGTGCGCCGGCGGTCGTCATGACCGCGCCCGTCCTGCCCGGCGCCGGCGTTCGCGCAAGCGGCGCGCGCGGCAAGCTCGTCCTGCTGCTCGCGGCGCTCGCGGCGTTCAACCTGGCCGCCTGGGGCTGGGCCGTCGCCGTGTTCGGCGGCCAGCCCACGCTGATGGGCGCCTGCGTGCTCGCCTACACGTTCGGGCTGCGCCACGCGGTCGACGCCGACCACATCGCCGCGATCGACAACGTGACGCGCAAGCTGATGCACGAAGGCCGGCGTCCGCTGACCGTCGGGCTGATGTTCTCGCTCGGGCACTCGACCATCGTGATCGTCGCGTCGGCCGCCATCGCGGCCGCGGCCTTCGGGTTGCGCGAGCGCCTCGCCGCGTTTCACGACATCGCCGGCACGATCGGCACGCTCGTGTCGACGACGTTCCTGCTCGCGATCGCCGTCGCGAACCTCGTGACGCTGCATTCGGTCGTCCGCACGCTGCGCCGCGTGAAACGCGGCGAGCGATACGCGGACGCGCATGCCGACACGGCGCCGCACCACCACGGATTTCTCGCACGGCTGCTGCGGCCGGTCCTCCGGATGGTCACCAAAAGCTGGCACATGTACGTGCTCGGCGCGCTGTTCGGGCTGGGTTTCGACACCGCCACCGAGATCGGCGTGCTCGGCATCTCGGCGACCAGCGCGGCGCACGGGATGTCCGCGTGGTCGATCATGGTGTTTCCGGCGCTGTTTACCGCGAGCATGTCGCTCGTCGACACCGCCGACAGCATGCTGATGCTCGGCGTGTACGGCTGGGCGTTCCGCGAGCCGGTGCGCAAGCTCTACTACAACGTCGGGATCACCGCGCTGTCCGCGGCGGTCGCGCTGCTGATCGGCTGCGTCGAGGGCTTCGCGCTGCTCGGCGACACGTTCGGGATCCGCGGCGCGTTCCGCGATGTCGTCGATGCGTTGAACGCGCATCTCGGCGCGCTCGGCTACGCGATCGTCGTGCTGTGCGCGGCGAGCTGGCTCGTGTGCGCGGCGATCTATCGGTTCAGGCGCGGCAGCTTCGCGCCGCTCGCCGAGCACGATCAAGGCTAGGCGCCGCGATTTTCAGGGAAGTACGTCGTCGATGTCACACCGAATTCCGCCCGCGCACGCCGACGGCGTGCTGGGCGTGCAAACCGGCCCCGCGCCGAACACCGGCGCCGCATGGGTCGCGACGGCGGCCGGCGCGCGCCGCATCGCGCATGCGGGGCAGGAGCGTTTCGACCGCATCAAGCAGTCGGGCGCGTATCCCGCCGCCGCGGTCGACGCGTGCCGCATCGCGCTCGACCTGCCCGCCGACGCGCGCCCGTCGCTCGTCGCGTGCGTCGACACCGGGCAGGCCGCGCCACTGTCGCCATATGTCGATACCGTGCCGCAGCTGCGCGTCGAACACGCGCTCTGCCATGCCGCCGCCGCGTACTACTGCTCGCCGTTCGACGAAGCCGCGATTCTCGTCGTCGACGGCCATCGACGCGAGCAAGGCGCGACGCCGTCGTCGCACAGCGTGTGGATCGGCTGGAACGGGCGCATCGAGCCCGTGATGCGCAGCGCGTCGTGCGGCATCGGCGCGCTGTACGAGGCGGTCACCGTCGCGATCGGCTTCGGCGCGCACGAAACCGGCAAGACGATGGGGCTCGCGCCGTATGGCGACGATGCGGCCGCACCGGACCTCGGCGGACGCCTCGACGGCCTGGCCGTGGATTACGGCGCCCGCTGCGATGCCGACGGCGTGCGGCTGTTCGGCCTGTCGCCGCGCGCGGGCGCGACGGACGACGAAAGCCTGGCCGCGCGCGCCACGCTCGCGCGCGCGGCGCAGCGGGAATGCGAGCGCGCCATGCTGCATCTCGCGCGGGCCGTGCGCGAGACGACCGGGATGCGCCGGCTCTGTCTCGCGGGCGAGGTGTCGCTCAACGGGCGCGCCAACGATCTGGTGTGGCGCGACGCGGGCTTCGACGCGGTGTTCGCCGGGCCGGCCGGCGCCGATTGCGGAACGTCGCTGGGCGCGGCGCTGTGGGGGTATCACGGTGTGCAGGGCGTGCCGTTTCGGCCCGGACCGTTTTCTCCGTACGGCGGACGGCCGTACGGCGATGCGGACGTGGACGCCGCGCTCGCCGCACTGCCCGACCGCGCGCGCTACCGCGACACGCGCGGCACGATCGACGAACTGGCCGAACGCACGGCGGCGCTGCTGGCCGCCGGGCAGTGCGTCGCGCTGCACGCCGGACGCGCCGAGATGGGCCCGCGCGCGCTCGGCAATCGCTCGCTGCTGATGAGCCCCGCGCACGCGGACGCGCGCGACCGGATGAATCTGCGGGTGAAGCGGCGCGAGGCGTTCCGGCCGTTTGCGCCATGCGTTCCGGTCGAGGACGCCGCGCGCTATTTCGAGCTCGACACGCCGAGCCCGTACATGCTGCGGATCTGCGCGGTCCGGCCGCAGTGGCGCGCGCGCCTCGCCGCGATCACGCACGTCGACGGCACCGCGCGGCCGCAGACCGTTTCGCCGCAAGACAACCCGCATCTCCATCGGTTGCTGCGCGCGTTCGAACGCGTGGCCGGCATCCCGGTGCTGCTCAATACGTCGTTCAACGTCGCGGGCGAGCCGCTCGTCGAGACGCCGGCCGATGCGCTGCGCGGCTTCGCGCGCAACGACATCGACGCGCTGTGGATCGGCGACCGGCTGCTCGAGAAACGGTGATGCGGGCGCTCGGGTGGAACGTGCCGCGCACGTGTCAGCCGAACTGCGCAATGCGGCGGCCGATGTAGTTCACCGAGAAGTGCTCGTCGAGACTCTGCGCGCCGCACTTGTCGCGAGCGGGCCAGTTCATCACCTCGCAGACCAAAGGTGGCCGCGCAAATTCGGACAGTCGGATAAGTGGTTTGGCCGGGGCCAGAGCCAGAGATAATGCTGGCAAAGGAACCGAGGAAATGACGAAGAGAACCGGACGGACGCACTCAGCGGCGGCGTTCAAAGCAAAGCTGGCGCTGGCAGCGGTCAAAGGCGAGCAGACGCTGGCCGAACTGGCGCAGCAGTTCGATGTGCATCCGAACCAGATCACGGAATGGAAACGGCAGTTGCAGGAGCGCGCTGCGGATGTGTTCGGCGCAGCGGGCCCGGCATCGAACGAATCGCCGGTAGATGTGAAGACGCTGCATGCGAAGATCGGCCAGTTGACACTGGAGAACGATTTTTTGTCCGGAGCGCTCGGCAAGGCCGGACTGCTGAGCGCAAAGCGATGATCGACCGTACGCATGCGCTGCCGGTTTCGCGACAGACGCGGCTGGTTGGCATTGCGAGATCGAGCGTGTATTACCGACCGCAGCCGGTCAGCGAGGTCGATCGGTTGCTGATGCGACGAATCGACGAACAGCACATGGAGTTTCCGTTTTCCGGAGCACGGATGCTAGCGCGCCTGTTGCGCCGGGAAGGCCATGAAGTGGGTCGCCGTCGCGTGCGCACGCTGATGAAGCGCATGGGCGCCGAGGCGCTGTGCCGTGACCGCAAATTCTGCCAGTTGGCCTCGGTTGAGCTTCTTGCGGAATAGTTCAGTACCTCGCTCGTCGTTCGCTACGAGGTGGAACCAATTCTTGCCGAGATCAATGCCAATGACATAGACGCGGTGATCGTTCATGGTCGCTCTCCCAGGGTGGACGCGCCTAGTATCGCGCAGGAGGTGGGGCAGACCATTCCATTAGGCTACCGCGCTCTTGATGTCGGAAGGCATCGAACGTACGAAGTAATTGATCAGATTGGCGCAAGCGAATCGGTCGAGCTGATCTGCGCGGTATTCGACGTGTCGCGGTCCTGCCTGTATGCCCACCGAGGGCGAGCCCGACGTGTTGATGCCGAGCGAATGGCACTGCGTAGCCGGGTACGCGAGCTGTTCATCGAGAGTCGAAGCTCAGCCGGCAGTCGCAGCATCATGGGCATGATGCGCGAGGAAGGTACGGCGATTGGCCGCTTCAAGGTTGGCCGCTTGATGGAAGAGCTGGGGTTGATTTGCAAGCAACCCGGCAGTCACACGCCGCCGTCGCGGCCCGCCATGCGCTCGATCCATTGCTCGAACGCGGCTACCGCCGGATCCGCGCCGCGATCGGCATTCGTCACCAGCATGTAGTCGTCGGCGCGCCATCTCGGCGCCGCAAGCGGACACACGAGGCGCCCCTCGGCGAGATCGCGACCGATCAGCGGCAGCGACGCCAGTGCCACGCCAAGGCCCTCGACGGCCGCGCAGAGCTGAAGATTCACGTGATCGAATTCAACGTGGCGCGCCGCCCGCAGATCGGCAGCGCCGGCCGCCTTCAACCAGTGCGACCATGCAGAGCGCGTGGTGGCCGAATGCAGCAGCGTGTGATGGCGCAGGTCGGTCACGCTCTGGATCGGATGCTGACGCAACAATGCGGGATCGCACGCCGGCACACGCAAGTCGGCCATCAACGATCGCGACACCACGCTCGCGCCTTCCTCTGCACCGGACCGGACACCGATATCGAACGCGTCGGCGACATAGCGCAGCTTGCGCGATGTCGTCGACACCCGCACGTCGATGTCGGGGTAACGCGCATGGAAATCGGCGAGCCGCGGCAGCAGCCAGCAAAACGCGAAGCTCATCGGCACGTTCACCCGCACGACGCCTGATATCCGCTGCGTCGATGCGTGCTGGCGCAGCCGCACAGCCGCAGTCCCGAGGCGCTCGAACGCACTGCTGACGTCGCCGAGCAACGCGGCGCCGTCGTCGGTCAGCACGACGCCGCGCGGCCGACGGTCGAACAACGGGCGGCCGAACCAGTCTTCCAGCAAGCGGATCTGCTTTCCTACGGCCCAGTGGGTGACGTGCAGTTCGACCGCGGCGCCCGCGAAGCTGCCATGCCGCGCGACCGCGTCGAACGCGCGCAGCGCATTGAGCGGCGGCAGCTCGTCCCGATACTTCGCAATTTCTCCGATTCCGCCCATGACGTGACTTTTTCTCTCCAATGGCGCGATTTTAGCTCAATTGAAATGCCATTGAGCTCGGTCATAGAATTCGCATGGCGAGGCTGAAATCGACACTACGAGCGGCTCCCACCTCCCTCGCGTACGGAGAGAACCACGATGCGCTTGCCGGATTTTTCCCCTCCGATGGCCGCGGCCGCTGCGCAATCGCGGCCGCGCGTGCTGTGGCTATCGTGCATTGCGCACGCATTGCACGACGGCTATACGGACATGATTTACGCCTTGCTGCCGGTGTGGCAGGCGGAGTTCGGGCTCGACTTCGCCGCACTCGCGATCGTGCGCGGCGTCTATGCCGGCACGATGGCGACGCTGCAATTGCCTGTGGGGCGTCTCGCGGAACGCTTCGGCAGTCGCGCCACGCTCGCCGTCGGCACGCTGCTGGCCGCGCTGGGCTATGCGCTGGCGGGGATGTCGGGCGGGCTGCTCGGTTTGTCCGCGGCCTTGGCGCTTTCGGGTGTCGGGTCGAGCACGCAGCATCCGATTGCATCGGCGGCCGTGTCGCGCAGCTATGGGCGCGACGCGAGAGGCCCGCTCGGTATCTACAACTTTTCGGGCGATCTGGGGAAATCCGCGCTGCCGGCGGCCATTTCGCTGTTCGCGACGATGATGCCGTGGCGTCACGCGCTGTGGATCGTCGCCGGATTAGGCTGCGTACTCGCCGCGGTCATCGCGTCGTCGTTTCCCGCGGTGCCGTCGGCGGCTCGCGACGTGACGGCCGGCGCCGCGGCGCCGGCTCGCCGCGACGGCGCCGTGGGAAGCGGATTCCGCGCGCTGTTCTCGATCGGCGTGCTCGATACGGCCGTACGCATGGGCTTGCTCACGTTTCTACCGTTCCTGCTCAACGCAAAGGGCGTGTCGCCGCCACTCGTCGGCACGGCGCTCGCGCTCGTCTTCATCGGCGGGGCGGCCGGCAAATTCATGTGCGGCTGGCTCGGCGCGCGCACCGGCGTGGTGACCACGGTGCTGCTCACGGAAGGCGGGACGGCCGCGTGCATCGTCGCGGTGATGTATCTGCCGTTGACGCTTACCATGGTGCTGCTGCCGATCCTCGGCATGATGCTCAACGGCACATCGTCGGTGCTGTACGGAACCGTTCCGGAGATGTCGTCACCCGACCGCACCGAGCGCGCGTTCGCGATCTTCTACACGGGGACGATTGCATCGGGCGCGCTTTCGCCGGTGCTCTACGGCTTCCTCGGCGACGCGATCGGCGTGCGCGCCGCGACCTATGCCACCGCATTGACCGCGCTGGCGATTTTTCCGTTCGCCGTCGCACTGCGTCCGCATCTGGCGCATGACCAATCAGGAGGAACACGATGACCAAGCGTGACCATCCAACCATCGCCGTCGTGGGCCCGGGCGCGATCGGAACCACCATCGCCGCCGCGCTTCACGAAGCCGGCTGCACGCCGGCGATCTGCGGCCGCTCGGCGCACGCGCAACTGAGATTGCGCTTCGATGGCGGCGAGATCGTCGTGCCGGGGCCCGTCATCACCGATCCGCATGCGATCCGCGCACGGTTCGATCTCGTGTTCGTCGCGGTTAAGTCGACCCAGGTGGCGAGCGCCGCACCATGGCTCACCGCGCTCAGCGATACGAACTCCGTCGTCTGCGTGTTGCAGAACGGCGTCGAGCAGCAGGCCGCCTTCGCCCCGTATGCGGCGGGCGCGACGGTCGTGCCGTCGGTGGTCTGGTTTCCTGCGCAACGCGAGTCGGGCGCGTCGGTGTGGCTGCGCGCCGCGCCGCGTCTCACCGTGCCCGATACGCCGGCGAGCAGCGTGGTGGTGTCGGCCTTGCGCGGCACGCGCTGCTCGGTCGAGGTCGCCGAGGATTTCATCTCGCTCGCGTGGCGCAAGCTGCTGCAGAACGCGGTCGCGGGGCTCATGGTGCTGACCGGCCGTCGCGCCGGAATGTACGCGCGAAGCGACATCGCCGATCTGTCGCTCGCCTATCTGCGCGAATGTCTGACGGTCGCCCGCGCGGAAGGGGCGAAGCTCGGCGACGACGTGCCGCAGGAAATCGTCGATGCATTTCAGGGCTATCCGCCCGATCTGGGCACGTCCATTCTCGCCGACCGGCAGCACGGTCACCCGCTCGAATGGGATTGCCGGAACGGCGTCGTGCAGCGATTCGGTCGATCTCACGGCATTCCGACGCCGATCAGCGATCTGGTCGTACCGCTGCTTGCCGCCGCCAGCGATGGGCCGGGCTAGGCGCAGGGAACCGGCACGCGAGCGAATCGAGCCGCACCGTTCGGCAAACGCAGTGACGCATATCGCGAACTGGTTGACCGGATTCACCACGGACATGCGCGCGTTCTCTGCATCGACGGTGGCCGCGATCTGTTCCCCGTCGTATCGCCTCCGAAGCACGCGGCTGTGCTGAATTTCCGCGTTCGCGATCCCGGCCTCGACGCACTGCCAATGCGGCGCTACCGCCACCGCTGCGGGGGCCGACCGGTCCACGCGCGAAACGCGCGCGAAAAATGCGCGGGATCGCTGTAGCCGAGTTCATACGCGATCTCGGTCACGCGCATCCCGGCTGCGAGCAGCGCGTGCGCCCGTTCACAGGAAACCGCCTGACGAATCGTCCGGAAATCGCGCCCGTGCATCGCCAACTGCCGCTGCAAGGTTCGGCTCGATATGTCGAGCCGTTTCGCTACCCAGTCGACGCGCGCCTGTTGGTCCAGCAACGTGCTGGTACGAACCAATTCGGTCACGGTACCGACGAAGTCGTCCTCGTCCGGCAGCGACGGCGGAATGCGCAGCGGGCCGGTTGTGCGCATCGGATTCGGCGCGTCGAGCAGCTCCATCGGCATGGCGAGCGTGGCCACTGCGCCGCGCGCGATCCCCACGCCCAATGCCTGTTCGACCGCCGCCTGCGCCATCAGCTCGCCCGGCATCACCAGGAACTCGGGCTGCCAGTCCTTGCCGACGAACATCCGCACCAGGTCGCGCATATAGCCGAGCGCCAGCAGTTCGTTCGCCTGCCGGCCGAATTCGACCGGCTCGGCGACATGGTAGGTCCAGCGCGCGTCGCGACCGTGCCGGGCGATCTGCATCTTCGTGGCCGTCTGCAGCGCACGGTTAATCAGACGGCTCGCGCAGTCGATCGCGTCGCCGAGCGTCGCCGTGGTCCGCAGCAGCGCCGCGAACGGTCCGAGGACGTTCACGCCGCCGTCCGACGACAGCCGCACCGGCAACGTCGCATCGCCGAGCTCGCGCCGCGCGTGCTCGACCAGTGCCAACTGGTCCCGCAGCGGAATCAGATGGTCCGGGTCGTCGATCAATCGCGACGGCAAGCCGGCCCGCGCGAACAGGCGCTCGACCGATGCGCCGCATTGCACCACGGCCTCGACCAGCGGCCCCATCGACCGCGCGCGCGTCAGGCCTACAGCCGACATCGCGCCGATCCGGTGAACCACCGCATCGGCACGTGGCGCGAAATGGCAAGTGTGGGTGCGATCCGGCGCATATCTTGATGGGACGTTTCCGCCCCACCCCAAGGAAACGAACATGATCCATTCAGGAGACAGACGCATGACCGTTAGCAATTTCAACGCCAGCGCAATTGATTGGCAGCCCTTCGGCGAATTCCCGCACTTCGCGTTCTTCATCATGAACGTCGACATGGAGCAGCGAATCGCCGATGTGATCTTCAGGTTCGATGCGGGCCGGCAGATCGTTTCGCATCGCCATACATCGCTGAACCATACGTTCGTCGTGCAAGGCGAGCACCGCATCTACGAACACGACGGCAGCCTGCGGGAAGCGCGTCCGGCCGGCAGCTACACGATCACGCCGGCGGGCGAGACGCCGCATCGCGAAGGCGGCGGCGATGAGGACGCCATCGTGCTGTTCAGCATGCGCCCGCGGCCCGGTGAACTGCTGTATGAAATCCTGAGCGACGACGGCACGCCGATCGCGGAGATCTCGCTCGAGCTTCTGCACGGCATGTTCGAAGCACAGCAGGCGGCGCGTGCGTGACGGCGCGCCACCGATCACGTGTTGCCTAAAGTGACAGCCGCTCGCGGCAGTGTGTCGCCGTGGAGCATGGCGGACACGACGCGAGCGGCGCATCGGCGGCGCTCGCTATGGCGGCGCCCGCCGCCTCGTCGGCGCCGTACGATCGCGATGGTATGGCCCACATCCGGCTCGCACGCTGCACGGCAACACGGCCGACGCGTCCCGGCGAATGGATCGCGACCACGGTGGAAGCGGCACAACGCGCCTCCGTCAGAGCGCATGCACGCAGTCAAGGTGTCCCGCTGCCGCCCTGTCAGCAACCCGCGAGCGCCCACATCAGCCGCTGCACGAGTTCCCCCGGATCGAACGGCTTCTCCAGCACGCACAATGCGCCGAGGCGTTGCGCGTCGCCCAGCCGCCGCGCGCTCAGATGCGCGGTCACGAAGATGAACGGCACGTCGCAGCAGCGCGCGCGCAGGCACGCGAGCAGTTCGATGCCCGACATACCGGGCATCTGGATATCGCATACGATGCAGTGCAACGGCGCGCCGCTTCCGTGCGCGAGAAACGCTTCGGCCGACGCGTACAACATCACGCGCACGCCCATCGAGCGCACGAGCGATTCCAGCGACTGCCTTACCGCCATTTCATCGTCGATGATGCAAACCGTCTTGTCGTGCACAGCATGTCTCGCGTGACGCCACGCTCGCCGGCCGGGCCGGGAACGCAACCGGATTTCGGGCAACGTATCGTCGGCGCGCTGCCGCGACGGTCATGCCCAGGTGGAAGTGTGCGATACCGGCCGCGGTCCCTCGTGCGTCACTGACCGTCCGACATGCACGAAATGCCCGGCGCGACGGCCGCCGCGTGGATCATCCTGTCCCAGTTGCACGGCACGGTACGGCCGCGCCCCTGCGGGCGGTACACACGGTCGCCGCAATGGATCGGCACACCGGTCAGCACGCAGCGCGACGCCATCCGCGCGGTCACGCAGCGCCATACCTGTTCGCCGAAATGCCCGAATCGCGGATCGCTCCAGCGCACACTGACCGACGTCGCCGACAGAATCTCGACGATCCTGATCTTGACGGCCGCAGGTGCCGTCATGTCGGCCGCGTCGGTCGCAACGTCGCCGGTCGCCCCGCGCCGCGTGCGCCGCGCTGCCGCGTCGGCCACGCCATCGCACGCGCCGGCGCCTCTCGACGGATCGAGCAAGCGCATCAGTGCACGTTCGAACACATCGTCGTATGCAAACGTTGGCTGCGTCATATCTTCCGTTCCCCTTGCATCGACCGCGCATGCGGCGCCCGCCATCGGTGCGTTGCGCCGACGAAACCGCGAAGCTGCCGCCTCGCCGATTCCCCGCTTCGCGGCACCACGCCCTTCACTCACGTCGAAGGCGAGTCTAGTGGAACGATTTCGTCTGAACCATCAGCCGGTGGTGGATGCCGTCTCATACCAAGGTTTGGGTTGCCGATCGGCTACCCGCCGCCCGCGGCACGCACTGCAACGCGCAACGATCTACCTTATAGTTGCACTTGCATTCGAACGCACATGCAACGCATCGATCGCCGGCCCGATGCGTCACGTCTGTCCATCCGGTTTTTCGCGCGCAACGCGAGCCCACAGCGCAAGCACCTGGTCCTCATGCCCACGTCCGCAACCCTCACGCTCAAGCCGCCAGGCGACTCACCTCCGGCGGAAAGCGAGCTCTTTCTGTCGGCGCCGATACCGATCCTGATCGAAGACTGGTCGCACGTTTATCGGGCGGTGCAGGCGCTGCGGCGGTCGGGCATCGTCGATCTCGACCGCTATTTCGACGAGCATCCGCACGCCGTCGCGGAGCTGCGCGCGCAGCACACGCTGGTGGCCGTCAACGACGCGGTGGTGAGCCTGTTCGAAGCGGAGTCGAGAGCGCATTTCCTCGAGCATGCGCAGATCCTGTTGCCGCCCGATCGATTGAGCAACCGCGCGGTGCTGCGCGCCATCTACGACGCTAGCCCCGCGTGCCAGGGCGAGCGCACGCTGCTGACCTTCAAGGGCCGCAGCGTGCCGATCGTGTGGCGCTGCTCGCTGCCGAAGCACGAGGACGGCTACCGGCGCCTGCATTTCTACGCGTTCGACGTGACCGAACAGAAGGAGCACAGCGACCGGCTCGACGCGTTGCGCGCGGAAGCCGCGCGTGCCGCGCGCGTGTCGCTGTTCGGCGAGATGTCCGCGTCGATCCTGCACGAGGTGAGCCAGCCGCTGTCGGCCGTCGGTTCATCGGCCGAAGCCGCGTTGCGCTGGCTCGCTCGCGACGAGCCCGACATCGGCGAAGCGACGGCCGCCATCGCCCGCGCCGCGCGCTGGGCGCGCGACGCGACCGAGATATGCCGCAAGATTCGCGGCTTCATCGCCAAGGCGCCGGTCCAGTTCGTCGAGTTCGCGGCGTCGGACGCCGTGCATGCCGCGCTGTTCCTGGTCTCGCCCGAAGCCGGCGCAAAGGACGTCCGCATCGAACGTTCGATCGATCCGGACGCGCGCGTATTCGCCGATCCGGTTCTGATCCAGCAGGTGCTCGCGAATCTGCTGCTCAATGGCATCCAGGCGATCGATATCGGTTCGTCGCGCGAGCGCGTGCTCAGCGTGTCGGTCACCGCGAATGCCGACGAAGTCGTGTTCGACGTCTGCGATACGGGCCCCGGCGTCGAACAGGCGACGATCGACCAGCTTTTCGAGCCGTTCTTCACGAGCAAGTGCGACGGCATGGGAATGGGCCTCACCGTCGCTCGCTCGATCGTCGACGCGCACCACGGCAGGATCTGGGCACACGGCGAACCGGGCGCGGGCTGCCGCTTCTCGTTCGCGCTGCCGGCGCGCCGGCCCGCCGACGCCGCCGACGCGTGACGAGCGCCGTAGCGCCGGACGCAGTTTTGCTGAACGCTTGCCCTCGTCGCCGCGGGGCGGCTTAACGCGCGGTTCGCCCAAGCGCCGGATCAACACGACGGCCGCCCCCCATAGACGGTCACCGACAGGTTCGAGCCCGGCACCTCGATCGGCAAGCCGAACTGGAACCGCACCGAACCGGCGTCATCGCCGCGCCGCCTAAGCCGCCGCCGGCGCGTGCACGCCGATGGCTTCCGACTTGCGCACGAGGTCGGCCAGCGACGACGCATTCATCTTGCGCATCACCGACGCGCGATGCTGCTTGACGGTGATCAGACTCAATCCGAGCTGCGAAGCGATCTGCTTGTTCAACGCCCCGCTGACCACGTGCGCGAGCACCTCGCGCTCGCGCCGCGTGAGCTGCTCGAACAACTGCTGCAGCCGCCGGCGCGTGCTGTCGTTCGTACGCCGAGCCGTATCGAGCGACAGCGCGAGGTTCACGGCGTCGATCAGCTCCTGGTCGGTAAACGGCTTCACCAGAAAATCGACGGCGCCGCCCTTCAGCGCCTTGCGACACACCTCGACGTCGGCGAAGCCGCTGATGACGACGATCGGCACCGGCGGCCGATCATGCGCCTGCTGGAACACCAGCCCGCTCTCGCCGCGCAGCCGGACGTCGAGCAGCAGACAACTCGACGCGTCCGCCCATTGCGTCGCGCGCAATTCGGCGGTGCTCGCAAACGTCGCGACGCGCATGCCCATCGAGCGCAACAGCGTATCGAGCGACGCGCGCACCGCGGCATCGTCGTCGACGATGTACACGACCGGCGTCGAACCGTCTTGCGTCGCTACCTCTGCCATATCCTGCGTCTCAACGGTCCATTCAGTCATGGTTCAGTGCCGCGAATGCGGGCCGCGACGCATCTCGCGCCGGCGTGTCCGACGGCGCTTGCGTCACCGGTGCTCGATGCGGGCCGCGGGCAATTGCCTGCGAGCGCATTCGCGCGCGTACCCGGCGCGCAGCCGACCGACCGCGTCCCTTCGCCGCCGAACCAGCGGCCGGCCGTCGTGCGGCGAGCGTCGCGTCGCATCGAGGTGGCCGGGCCGCCATCGCCGGATCGGCGAGCACCAGCATCGACGCCCCATGCGCGAACGCAGCCGAGCGCGGCACTGAAATCGGGTGCGGAAAGTTCGTCCAACTGGCGGAAACGATGTCGACGGGTTGACGCGAGATCTGCTGGATGCGTCCCGTCGGCTGCGAGGCCCCGGCCGGCGGCATCCCGGAACCGATGCCATCCGGACAGCGCTCATTTTATTTATCAACGATGCGCGCGGAGGGACACAGTTCCCTCGTTTCGCGCCATGCTGGGGGCGACATCCGCCGGCACGCGTCAGTCGGAATCCACGGGCTCGGTCGCGGCCGGCCGCCGCAGCGCCTGCGGCGGCTGTCCGAACGCGCGCACGAAGGAGCGCCTCATGCGCTCCGGATCCGCGTATCCGGTTTCGCGCGCGATCGTGTCGATGGTCCATGACGAACTCGTCAGGAAATCGCGCGCCGTTTCGAGCCTGATGCGATCGACCGCCTTGGCCGGCGTCAGGCCCGTTTCGTCCTTGAAGCGACGCGTGAACTGGCGCTTGCTCATTCGCGCCACGTCGGCGAGCTTCTCTACGGTCAGCTCGGTGCCGAGATGCTGCCGGATGTAGGTGATGACGTCGTGGATCCGGTTGCTGCGCGCCGGATGCTCGAGCAGCACCGACGTCTGCGGCTGCGCGCCCGAGCGCCGCCACCGTTCGATCACGAGATCCTTCGCGACCTCCAGCGCGGCATCCGCGCCGAGATCCTCCTCGAGCATCGCGAGCGCCATGTCGATGGCCGTGCTCATCCCGGCCGAACTCCAGATCCTGCCGTCGCGCACGAAGATGCAGTCCTTCTCGACGCTCACCGCCGGAAAGCGCTCCCTGAACTGGTCGACGTACGCCCAGTGCGTCGTGGCGCGGCGCCCGTCGAGCAGGCCGGCGTCGGCCAGCAGAAATGCGCCGAGGCAGATCGAGGCCATCCGCTCGACTTTGCCGGAGAGATCGAGCAGCAACTGGCGCATGCCGTCGGTCAGCGGCGGCTTCGACAACGACGCACCGACGAATACGGTGTGCAGCTCCGCCGCGTGAGCCGGCCGGGTCGACGCGCACATGCCGAACGACGCCTCCACCGGGCCGCCATCCTCCGAGATGACGCTGACCTCGTACAGCGAGCGCCCGGCCCGCAGATTGGCGATGTCGAACACGGATAACGCTAGCAAACTCATCACCTGGAACTGCGGGACGAGGACGAGCCCAATGCGACGCATACTGACCTCATGTGAATCGGCACCGCCGGCCCACCCGGCATGACCGCGACAAACAGGAAAAAGCCGGCAGGCAGCGGCGCTCGCTGCCCGCCCGCTGGCACGCCGGCGATGCTACAAGATTTTTCCGGCGCGGGAGAATGGCCATACGGCGAGCCGGGAAAACCGGCGCCGAGTGCCGAGCGGCACGCTTCGCGCGGCCCTCTCGTTTTCGGTGCGACCCCAAAAATCCGGCGGAATCTGCGCAGCAGCATTTGCGCGCGAGCGTTCTGCCCCCACACGAATGCTCGCGAAGGCGCGATACCACACCGGCTCGATATCGGGATAATATTGCGCGCCGCGCAGGGGCACGTGCCGCTTCTGCGCCGGCATCCGAACTTGAAGCCTTGGAGCAAGCATGCAAGACATCATCGACGGTTTTCTGCGTTTTCAGCGCGACATCTTTCCGCAACGCGAGGCGCTGTTCAAGCAACTCGCCACGTCACAGAGCCCCAAAGCGCTGTTCGTCACGTGCTCCGACAGCCGCGTCGTCCCCGAGCTGCTCACGCAGCGCGAACCCGGCGAACTGTTCGTCATCCGCAATGCCGGCAACATCGTGCCGTCGTACGGCCCCGAGCCGGGCGGCGTGTCGGCCACCGTCGAATACGCGGTCGCCGTCCTCGGCGTGCGCGACATCGTGATCTGCGGCCACTCCGATTGCGGCGCGATGGGCGCGATTTCGCGCTGCACGTGCCTCGATCATCTGCCGGCCGTCGCGAACTGGCTGCGCCATGCCGATGCCGCGAAGGTCATCAATGCCGCCCATGAATACGACACGCCGCGCGCCAAGCTCGACGGGCTGGTGCGCGAAAACGTGATCGCGCAGCTCGCGAACCTGCGCACCCACCCGTCGGTCGCGCTCGCGCTCGAGCAAGGCCGCATGAACCTGCACGGCTGGGTCTACGACATCGAGAGCGGCGGCATCGACGCGCTCGACGGCGCGACGCGGCGCTTCGTCCCGCTTGCGGAATCGCCGTCGGTGGTCGCCGTGAACGCGCGCGATCGCGGGCAGGTTTAGTCGCTTACCGGCTCGCGCCGGCAGTAGTGCGGCGCGAGCCGGGTTGCCGGCCGGTCGGCGCGCGCGCCATGCGCTTCGATCGACCGCGCGCATGCGGCTTGCGTGCGCCGCCTCGCTCGGCCGACCTCGCGCGGCCGCCCTAATGCGCGGTGCGGCGCAACATCTTCGTGTCGTAGCCGAGCGTGCGCACGCGTTCGATCAGCGCCGCGGCCTCGTCGGCAGAAGGCTTCGCGCTGCGTGTGAGGATCCACAGGAACCGCCCCGACGGCTCGCCGACGATCGACCATGCGTAGTCGTCGGCGTGATCGAGCACCCAGTAATCGCCGAAGAAGAACGGCCCGAAGAACGACACCTTCAGTTTCGCGTCGCCGCTGCCGGCGACGATTCTCGCCCGCCCTTCGGAACTCCGCACCGGCCCGTTCGGGCCGCCTTCGCGGCAGCTGTTGCGCACGCCGATGAGGCCGTCCTCCCGCTTCGCATAGTCGGCCGTCACGCCGTCGCATCCCCGTTCGAAGCGGTTTTCGTAGCGCGCGAATTCGTACCATCGGCCGACGTAGCGATCGAGATCGACGGGCCTGGCCGGTTGCGGCACCTGCGCATTGCCGCTCGGCCCGCCGGCCAGGCCGGCGCATCCGGCGAGCAACAGCGCTGCGCCGGCGACGATCACGCACACCGCACGCGCGGGCCTACGGACGGTACTTTGCTTCATTGGCTTGCTCTCCAGGCACGATGTGCGGCCATTGTGCACTCGACCGACGGGATGCTGCAGCCTCCCGCGAACGACGCGTGCATCTGCACGCGCGCGACGCTCGTATCTGCCTGAAGATCCCGCGACGCGCGCGGGCCTGCACGACAGGCGGCGTGTCGACCGCGATCGCTCAACCGCTACGTCCGACAGTGCTATATTTCGCTCCACATTCAAGCCATGGCTCTGCGCGCCATTTTCTCCGCATGAACGACAGGCCGAAGGATGCCGGGCGCGTCGTTCCGTCAGCGTCTGCGCGCGACGGCGACGCGGACGCCGCGCGCCGCGAACACCTGAATCGCGTGATGTCGCTGGCGGCGCTCGGCGATCAGGCCGCTTTCGCCGAGCTTTACCGGCTGAGCGCGGCGCACCTGTTCGGCGTCATCGTGCGGATGGTGCACGATCACGGGGAAGCCGAGGATCTCCTTCAGGAGGTCTACACCGCCGCGTGGCGGCGCATCGATGCGTTCGACCCGGCGCGCGGCGGCGCGATGACATGGCTCGTCACGCTCGCGCGCAACCGGACGATCGACCGGTTGCGGCAGCATCGCGACGCGCAGCTCGACGACGAACACCGGCTGACGCTCCCCGACGACGATCCGACGCCGGCCGCGCTCGCGGAGGCGAGTCAGCAGCGCCAACGCCTCGAGCGCTGCCTCGAGCGGCTCGATCCGCACCACGGCCGCGCGGTGCGCGAGGCGTTCTTCAGCGGTGCGACCTACAGTGAGCTGGCCGCGCAGTTGCGCGTGCCGCTCGGAACCATGAAAAGCTGGATCCGGCGCAGCCTGATGCAGCTAAAGGTGTGTCTGGAGCAATGAATACGCCGCCCGATCACGATCCCGAACTGCGCTGCGCGGAATACGCCCTCGGCGTGCTCGACGCCGACGCACGCCGCGAGCTGGAGCAGTCCGCCGCACGCGATCCGATGTTGCGCGCCACGCTCGAGCGCTGGCAGCGCCGTCTCGCGCCGCTCGCCGAAGACGTCGCGCCGGTCGCGCCGCCCGCGCGCGTCTGGACGAAAATCCAGCGCGAGCTCGACTTCGCCGCTGCGCCGCCCGTTCGCGGCGACGCACGATCAAGCGGATGGTGGAACAGCCTGCAACTGTGGCGCTGGGTCGGCATCGGCGCGAGCGCCGCGGCGCTCGGGCTGCTCGCGGTCAACGTGCTCCGCATCGGCGAGGCGCCGCAGCGCGCCGCCGTCGGCACGCCCTACATGGCCGCCACGCTCGCGCGGCAGGACGGCGTGGCCGACTGGACGGCCACGGTCGACCTGCGGCGCGCGACGATGGTCGTCGTGCCGGCGAACACGCCGGCGATCGCCGCCGATCGCTCGACCGAACTGTGGCTGATTCCGCCGAATGCGAAGCCGATTTCGCTCGGCGTCTTCGCGCCGAACGCGCCGGCGTCGATGACGCTGCCCGATGCGATCGTCGCGCAACTCGGCGCGCGCGCGGTTCTCGCCGTGTCGCTCGAGCCGCGCGGCGGCTCGCCGACCGGTCAACCGACCGGGCCCGTGCTCGCCACCGGGCCGATGCACGCCGCATAACGCGCACCACATGACGCACGCCGCGCAACCGCGCGGTGCGCGACTACGTCTCACCCGCCCCTTCCCGACACCGCCGAACCGCGCTGCATCCTGCCTGCTGCATCCGTTCCGCCCACGGCTCCGTATATCGAAGACATCGCGTCCTCGGAGCCCGTATGCCCGCCGTCGCCGTTGCCCTGCTCGCTTTCATCGGTCTGTTCCTGTCGTTCACGGCGGTATGGATCGAACAATTGCATTCCCGCAACGCCGCAATGATCGACCCCGTCTGGGCCGCGACGCTCGGCGGCGTAGCCGTGTTCGTCGCAGCGCTCGGCACCGGCCTCGCCGCGAATCGCGCGCTCGTCGCGATCGGCGGCGGCGTCTGGGGCCTGCGGCTCGCGCGGCATCTGTGGCGGCGCAATCGCGGGCAGCCGGAAGATCCGCGCTATCGCCGGTTCCGCGAGCAATGGGGCGACGCCGCGCCGCGCAACATGTTCTGGCTGTTCCAGCTGCAAGCGCTGATCTCGATGTTGCTGTCGATCGCGTTCTTCGTCCCCGCCTATAGCGCGGAAGCGCCGTCGGGGGCGGCGCTTGCCGCCGCGGTCGCGATCTGGATCGCCGCCGTGGCAGGCGAGACGGCCGCCGACCGGCAGCTCGCGCGCTTCCTCGCCGATCCCGGCCACCGCGGCCAGGTCTGTCGCGTCGGCTGGTGGCGCTATTCGCGGCACCCCAACTACTTTTTCGAGTGCGTGCACTGGCTCGCGTACACGGCGCTGGCGATCGCGATGCCGTGGGGCTGGCTGACGCTGCTGCCGCCGCTGCTGATGGCCGTGCTGCTGGTCAAGATATCCGGCTTGCCGCTGCTCGAAGCGCGTCTCGTGCAAACCCGGCCGGGCTACCGCGACTACATGCGCACGACCAGCGCGCTCGTGCCGTGGCCGCCCAGGCCGATGCGCGGCACTTCCGCCGCGCCGACCGATCACCCCGAAGACCGGAGCTCACGCTGATGACCGCTACCACCTCGCCACCGTCGCCGGCCACGCTGCCGGCACCCGACGACTCCTGGCTGATCCGCTGTTGCGAGCGCGGCTGGCTGCCGGACCCGCTGATCCGCGCCGGAATGCGCTCGCTGATGCGCGACCGCCTGCGCGCCGAACATGCTTACGACGGCGAAGGGCGAGCGGCGGCCCATGACGCGCTGGTGCGCGAACTGAGCGCGAGCCCGATCGCGATCGACACGCAAGCAGCGAACACGCAGCACTACGAGGTGCCCGGCGCGTTCTTCGAGGCGCATCTCGGCCCGCGGCTCAAGTATTCGTGCGGCTATTACCCGCGCGGCACCGAAACGCTCCCGCAGGCCGAGGACGCGATGCTCGAGTTGTACGTGGAGCGCGCCCAGCTCGCGGACGGCCAGCGCATTCTCGACCTCGGCTGCGGCTGGGGCTCGCTGTCGCTGTGGCTCGCCGAACGCTATCCGCACGCGCAGATCGTCGGCCTGTCGAACTCGCACGGCCAACGGCTGTTCATCGAGCAATGTTCGGCGCGGCGCGGATTGACCAATCTGCGCATCGTGACCGGCGACGTGGTCGACTTCGATTTCGACGCCGACGACGCCGGCTTCGACCGCGTGCTGTCGATCGAGATGTTCGAGCACATGAAGAACTACGGGCAACTGCTCGCGAAGATCGCGCGCTGGATGCGCGACGACGGCAAGCTGTTCGTGCACATCTTCGCGCACAAGCTGCTCGCCTATCACTTCGCGGTGCGCGACGACACCGACTGGATGTCGCGCCATTTCTTCACCGGCGGCACGATGCCGTCGGCCGATCTGCTGCTGCGGTTCCAGGACGACGTGCGCATCGCCCGCCAATGGTGGCTCGACGGCACGCACTACGCGCGCACGGCGAACCAGTGGCTCGCGTCGCTCGACGCGGCGCGCGACCGGATCATGCCGATTTTCGACACCGTCTATGGCGCCGACGCGCGCGTCTGGTTCCAGCGCTGGCGAATGTTCTACATGGCCGTCGCCGAGCTGTTCGGCTATGCCGGCGGGCAGGAATGGGGCGTCGCCCATTATCTGTTCGACAAGCGCCGGGGGCACGCGTGAGGCCCGTCATGTCGCACGGCGCGGTGCGTCGCGTGGCCGTCGCGATGGCGATGGCGATGACTCTCGCGCTCGGCGCCGCAGGCTGCTCCGACGCTCCGCCGAACCCGAATCCGCGCGCCGGCGTTCCGCTGTCGACCGTTCCCGTCGACCTGCCGCGCTACATGGGCCGCTGGTACGTGATCGCGAACATTCCGTATTTCGCGGAACGCGATTTCGTCGGCAGTCGGGCCGAATGGCGGCTACGCGAAGACGGTCGGATCGACGACGCGTTCGTCGGCCGCAAAGGCGGCTTCGATCGACCCGAGACGCGCTACCGGTTCGTCGATTCGGTCAAGCCCGGCAGCGGCGGCGGCGAATGGCGCGTGCGGCTGTTCTGGCCGGTGTACGTCACGCAGCTGACGCTGTATGTCGACGCCGACTATCGCTACACGATCCTCGGCTACCCGGGCAAGACGCTCGGCTGGATCTTCTCGCGCGAGCCGACCATGGACGACGCCACCTATCGGTCGCTGCTCGCGCGGCTCGACGCGATGGGCTACGACACGTCGCGCTTCAGGCGCGTGCCGCAAACGCCCGACCAGCTCGGCCAACCCGGCTTCGCGTCGCCCGGCCGGCGCGATTGACGGCTTGCCGTGCATCCGCACGCGCGCGCGCCACGTATATCCGGACATGTCATTTCCGATTGCGCTATTGTGACTGACGGAGACCCTTCGCGATGCACCCGCAATACATCGGCTCGCTGCCGCGCGGACGACGAATCGCCGTCGTCGGCGCCGGCATCGCGGGCCTCGCAAGCGCCTATCTGCTGGCCCGCCGTCACCGCGTGACGCTGTTCGAATCCGCCGACTATCTGGGCGGCCACACGCACACGGTCGACGTCGAACTGGACGGAGCGCGCCACCCCGTCGACACGGGGTTCCTCGTATTCAACGACCGCACCTATCCGAACCTGATCGCGCTGTTCGACGAACTCGGCGTGGCGGCACATGCGACCGACATGTCGTTCTCGGTGTCGGTCGACGGCGGCCGGCTCGAATGGGCCGGCCGCAATCTCAACACGGTATTCGCGCAACGCCGCAACCTGTTTTCGCCGACGTTTCTCGGCATGCTGCGCGACATCCTGCGCTTCAACGCGGCCGCGCGCGATCATCTCGACGCGGCGCACCGCCAGCGTCTGTCGGTCGGCGAACTGCTCACCGCCGGCCGCTACGGCGCGCCGTTCCAGCATCACTATCTACTGCCGATGGCGGCGGCGATCTGGTCGAGCGCGGCCAACGACATCCTGCGGTTTCCGGCGGCGACGTTCCTGCGCTTCTGCCTGAATCACGCGCTGCTGCAGGTCAACAACCGCCCGCCGTGGCGCACGGTCGCCGGCGGCGCGCGGCAGTACGTCGAGCGCATCGCCGCGACGCTCGACGACGTGCGCGTCGGCACGCCGGTGCGCGCGATCCGGCGCGACGACGGCTACGTCACGGTCGCCACCGACGCGGCCGGTCACGAGCGCTTCGATGCGGTCGTGCTCGCCTGCCACGCGCCGACGAGCCTGCGGCTGCTCGCCGACCCGAGCAACGCCGAGCGCGACGTGCTGGGCGCCGTGCGCTATCAGCACAACGTCGCGGTGCTGCATACCGATACGGCGCTGCTGCCGCGCCGCAAGCGCGTGTGGTCGGCCTGGAACTACCTGAGCGGCCGGTCCGCGCCGGGCGGCGGCGACGCAGCGCCAGTGTGCGTCAGCTATCTGCTGAACCAGTTGCAGCCGCTGCCGTTCCGTTCGCCGGTGGTCGTCACGCTGAATCCGGTCGACGAGCCCGCGCCCGGCACGCAGCTGGGGCGCTACGACTACGAGCATCCGCTGCTCGATCTCGCGGCCGTCGACGCGCAGCAACGTCTGCCCGCGCTGCAGGGACGGCGCAACACGTGGTTCGCCGGCGCGTGGACGGGCTACGGGTTTCATGAGGACGGGCTGAAATCGGCGTTGCGCGTCGCCGCCGACTTCGGCATCGCGCCGGTGTGGGCGCGCCCATGAACGCGCCGTTCGCCCGCGACGGCCATGCCGCGCGGCTTCTGGTCGGCCACGTGATGCACGAACGGTTGCGGCCGGTGCGCCATGCGTTCACGTATCCGATCTTCCAGGTCTGCTGCGACGTCGAACGGCTCGACGAGATCGACGGCCGCTGGTTCGGCGTCGACCGCTGGCGCCCGCTCGCGCTCGCATCGCGTGACTACGGCCCGCGCGACGGGCGGCCGCTCGGGCCGTGGATGCGCGATCTGCTCGCGCGGGCCGGGATTCCGGCCGACGGCCCGATCTGGCTGCAGACGATCCCGCGCATCTGCGGATACGCGTTCAACCCGGTCAGCTTCTGGTACTGCTACGACCGCGCGGGCCGGCTGCGCGCGCTCTACGCGGACGTGCGCAACACCTTCGGCGCGTACCACGGCTATCTGCTGACGGCGCTGCATCACGCGCCGATCGACGCCGGCACCGCCCTCGTCTGTCGAAAGACGTTTCACGTCTCGCCGTTTTGCGAGGTGGCCGGCAGTTATGCGTTTCGCGTGCGTCAGCGCGGCGACCGCCTGAGCGTCGCGATCGACTATCGCGACGACGACGGCCTGGTGCTGCGCACAGCGCTCGGCATGCGCGCCGAACCGCTGACGGCCGCACGCGCGTGGCGAGCGCTGGCTCGCCAGCCGCTGAACGCGGTGAACGTCGTCATCCGCATCCATTGGCAGGCGCTGCGGCTGTGGCTCGCGCGCGTGCCGTTCTACGGCAAGACGCCGCCCGACAATGCGGCCGGCGCCGATTCGTCCCTGTCCCGCTCGCCGGACGCGTCGTCACGCGGCCGCCCGGCGACGTCCGATCACGAGGCCCGCCCATGACCCTGCTGCGCCTGCTCTCTGCCGCCTCGCAAGCGGCGCTGCCGCTGTCGGCCCGGTTGTTCATCGCGCTGCTGCGACGCATCCACGACGGCCATCTCACGCTCGTGACGCCCGAAGGCGCACAACACGTGTTCGGCGATCCGCACCGCCAGCCGGCCGCGACGCTGCAGATCCGCGACTGGCGCGCCTGCCGCGCGATCCTGCGCGCCGGCGACATCGGCTTTGCCGACGCGTATCGCGCCGGCTGGGTCGACACGCCCGATCCGGTCGCGCTGCTGCGCGTCGCGATCCGCAATCAGCCGGTGATCGCCCAGACCGTGACGGGCGGCCTCTTCGCACGCGTGTGGTACGCGCTGCGCCATCGGCTGCGCGCGAATACGCGCGCGGGCAGCCGCCGCAACATCCACGCGCATTACGACCTCGGCAACGACTTCTACCGGTTGTGGCTCGACGATACGTGGACCTATTCGAGCGCATGCTTCGACGGCGACGATCGCCGCCCGCTCGCCGACGCGCAGGCGGCGAAGTATCAGCGCATCGTCGCGACGCTCGGCCTGCGCGCCGGCATGCGCGTGCTCGAGATCGGCTGCGGCTGGGGCGGCTTCGCCGTACACGCGGCGCGTCAGGGCATCCGCGTGCACGGCGTGACGATCTCGCAGCAGCAATATTCGCTGGCCCGCGAACGGGTCGCGCGCGAGGGGCTGGCCGATCTCGTCACGATCGAATTGCGCGACTATCGCGACGTCGACGGCCAATACGACGCGGCGGTGTCGATCGAAATGTTCGAGGCCGTCGGCGAACGGTTCTGGCCCGTGTACTTCGACGTGCTCGTGCGGCGCCTGAAGCCCGGTGCACGCGCGTTGATCCAATCGATCACGATCGCCGAGTCGCAATTCGAGGCGTACCGCGCGTCGAGCGACTTCATCCGCGAATTCATCTTTCCCGGCGGGATGTTGCCGAGCGCCGAGCGCTTCGTCGCCGCAGCGCGCCGCGCCGGACTGGCCGCCGCACCGGTGCACGCGTTCGGCGACGACTACGCGCGCACGCTGCGCACGTGGCGGGCGACGTTCGATGCACACGCCGATCTGGTGCGCGCGCAAGGATTCGACGAGACCTTCATTCGCACGTGGCGGCTGTACCTCGCCTATTGCGAAGCGGGATTTGCCGAACGGCGGACCGACGTGATGCATTTCGTCGTGTCGGCGGGCCGCTGACGTGACGCGCCGGTTCGCGGTCCTCGCGGCCGTTTCGGCGTGGGCGGCGTTCGCGATGCCGGGCGCCGCCGATGCAAATTGCGTCGACGATGTCGCGTCGGCGCGGCTGATCGGCTCGGGCCGCTTCTGCGTGTTCGGGATCTGTCTGTACGACGCGCAGCTGTGGGCGCGTCGCGCGCCCGGCGCGTTCGACACGCCGTTCGCGTTGTCGCTGGCCTATCGCCACGACGTGACGGGCGAGCGGCTCGTATCGACCGGCATGGACGAAATCGAGCGCCTCGCAGCGGCGCCCTTGCCCGCCGCGACGCGCGACGCGTGGCGCCGCGACATCGCCCGCGCGTTCACCGACGTGTCGCGCGGCGACGTGCTCTGCGGCGTGTATCTGCCCGAGCGCGGCGCACGCTTCTATACGAACGGCCGCTTCACCGCGGAAGTGGCCGATCCGGCGTTCGCGCGCGCGTTCTTCGAGATCTGGCTCGATCCGCGCACACGCGCGACGTCGTTGCGCCGCCAGTTGCTCGGCGACGACGCGCGCTGATTCGGCCGGCGGGCGCGGCCGGCCGAATACCGCACGCGGCCGCGTTGCCGCGTGATCGAACTTCGTGAGGATCGCTTTCAACGCGTCGTTCGCCATGGTCGACAAGATTCACTTGCCTCGAAAAACGTGTGCCGCCTGTGGGTTGCCTTTCAGCTGGAGAAAGAAGTGGAAGGCAGTGTGGGAGGACGTCCGATATTGCTCGGATCGCTGCCGGCGAAACCGGCGATCGACCGGGAGGGGGAAGTCGGTCGGTTCGCGCGATTGAGGTCGCGCTGGCTCGTCGCGCATAGCGCCGGGCCAATCAGGGGTGAACCTCGTCGCGCGGTTGAGCGCTGTTGGCCCATGCGCGCCGTGCGTTCTCCGCGGTTGACGCAAGTCGAAAGAGCTGCACGCCGGCTGTCCCTGCCGGTGTCCGGTCGAGATGGGCCAGCAGGAGGAGATCCAGCGCGCCACCGAGGTTGAATGAATCGAATTTGAGCCATTGACTCATCTATCTGAGTCATATCCTGAGTCAGACGCCCAACACACCCCACTCCACTGCCTTGCATTCGTATGATGCGTATCGTTTGGCGCAGATTCATCACGGATTCGTGACTCACAATTCCGTTTCTATCGGCACAAAATTGAAGCAGATTCGGCTCAACAGGCCATATCACGCGCACAATTCCACACGAATACCCCATACCTCAGAGACAATGACCCACTAAATTCGCATTTTCACAACTCTTGACTCGCTTTTCTGCTTCACATTCCCGAAAATTTGCATACAATCGAGCCGTGACGCAGGTATCGACCCAAGGGAGGCCCCGTGCCAACACGCAACGACCACATCAAGCTGAGCCGTCTCGCCATCCGTGCGGCCGCGGGCCGGATGCGTGCGGCCGCCGCCACCGCGCGCGCGCGCTCGCACCGTCCCGCCGCGAACGCCGACGAACCCGCTTCGCGCCAGCGGCTCGCGGCGCTGACGCGCGGGGAACGCCGTCGTCGCCCGCAACCACAGGCGATCGACCGATGCGCGCGCGCCGAAGCGACGTTCGTCCGCACTGACGGAACGACGCTCGCCGAAGCCGACCTCGGTACGCCCGCCTATCCGACGCTGCTGGTGATGGGCGACCTGTTCGCCGCCGACATGCCGGTCGCGCCGGCCGCGCCGCCCGGATTGCGCATAAGCGAGCGCGCCGAGTCGGTGTTCCAGGCGCTGCGGCATCCGGAGCTATTCGTCGATTCATTCGTCGCGCACGTCACGTGGCTGCACAGCGACGTTGCGCAGCTCCTCGTGTCGCTGGCGCACGGGCGTCGCGTCCGTGCGGCCGCGGTCGTCTACGAATACGGCAGCGTGCGCGCCGTCGAGCTGCTGCGTGTCGCCGGCTTCGATCTGTTCCGTGCGGCCGACGGTCAGGTCGACCGTCAGTTCGTGCTGGCGAAACTGAAACGCGCGGTCGCCGCCACGTTCGCGCCGGAACGAACCGACAGCGAACCGGAGTTGCCGCGCATGCGGCATCGCGACGACACGACGCCTGCCGCGCGACACCGCACATCGCACGCACGCCGCCGTCGCGAGCGCGCGGGCCGGCCCGGTCGGCAGGCACGCGCGCGCGTTCGCACCTGAGCCACGCGCGGCCGATACCTCTTCGGGCACGCACGGCATCGCACCGGATCACGATCTGCCGCACCACCATCCAACCTCGAGAAACGAACCGAAATGGGAAATGTAATCGACGCGCCCGAGCACACGTTGACCGCGATCGACGAGGGCATTCCTCTGTCGCAACTGATTCGTCGTCGGCTCGAACATGCGGGCGCGCGCTTTCATGCGAACGACAACATCGCCGCGCACCTGCGCGACGGCGAGCTCGACGCGCTGCAGAGCGAAGTCGCACAGCGGATGGAAGCGGTGCTGCGCTCGCTCGTCATCGACGTCGATCACGACCACAACACGCGCGACACCGCGCGGCGCGTCGCGAAGATGTTCGTCCGCGAAGTGTTTGCAGGCCGTTACGAGGCACCGCCGCCCGTCACCGAGTTCCCCAACGTCGAGCGGCTGGACGAACTGCTGATCGTCGGCCCGCTGCGCGTACGCAGCGCGTGTTCGCATCATCTCTGCCCGATCATGGGGCGGACATGGATCGGCGTGCTGCCGAGCGCCACGTCGAATCTGATCGGCTTGTCGAAGTATGGCCGGCTCGTGAACTGGGTCATGGCGCGCCCGCAGATTCAGGAGGAGGCGGTCAAGCAGATCGCCGACCTGCTCGAACGGCGCATCGCGCCCGACGGGCTTGCCGTCGTGCTCGAAGCCGACCACTTCTGCATGCACTGGCGCGGCACCAAGGACGACCAAGCGAAGATGACCAACAGCGTGATGCGCGGCAAGTTCCTCGCGGACGCGTCGCTTCGCCGCGAGTTCCTTGCCCTTCTGTCCGGCAAGGACGCGTAGGCCGGCACGGAACCACGCGCAATGAATCCACCGGCACGGTGTTCACTCATGATCGGCGTCCGCGCGCACCGCGACGCGCAAAAGCAGGAAGCTCACAGCATGCGGAGTTGCAGATGAACTGTTCGCACGAGTCACTCCGCCCGTCGTCGGCGCACGGGCGCGCGAAGCCGCTCCATTCGGCCAGACAGCAACGCCGCGGCGCCGCTCATTCCCGGTCGCATGCGGCAGGCGCCGACGCGTTCGCAGACGACACGGCGCAGCGCGAACCGGACGAGCAAGCCGTCTGGCACGCGGCGCTCGACAGCCTGCTGTGTCGCGTCGCCGCCGGCGACGAGCAGGCATTCGCACAGCTGTACCGATTCACGTCGGCACGGCTGTACGGCGTGATCGTGCGGATGATACGTGACCGCCATGAAGCGGAAGATCTGCTTCAGGAGGTGTTCACGACGGCATGGCGGCGCGCCGGTGCGTTCGACGCCGAACGCGGCACCGCGATGACATGGCTGCTGACGCTCGCCCGCAATCGAACCATCGATCGGCTCCGGCAGCACCGTGACGCGCCGCTCGACGAAGAGCAGGCGCTGCTGATACCGGACGAAGGCCCGACACCGGACGCGGGCGCTCAGGCAAGCCAGGAACGCCAGCGCCTGGAGCGCGGGCTCGCCCATCTCGGCGAGCGACAAGCCTACGTGCTGCGTGAAGCGTTTCACGGCGGCGCATCGTATGCCGAGCTGGCCGAGCGCATGCAGGTTCCGCTCGGCACGATGAAGAGCTGGATTCGCCGCAGCCTGCTGCGGCTCAGGATTTACCTCGAGCAATGAGCCAGCCCGATTGCAGAAGTTCGACGTCGAGTGCCGATGCCCATGCGGCACGCGCTGCGGCGATCTCCCAACGCATGGGGCTGCCACGATGAATCACATGCCGCCGTTTTCCGACTCATCGGCACATATCGCTATCGTCGGCGCCGGGATAGCGGGGCTGGCCTGCGCGCGCGTGCTGGCCGACGCGGGTCACCGCGTGACCGTGTACGAAAAGAGCCGCGGTGTCGGCGGACGCATGAGTACGCGCCGTACCGCGCTCTGGCAAGCCGATCACGGTGCGCCGTATTTCACCGCGCAACATCCGGCGTTCGTCGCCGAAGTAGCGCGCTGGGTGGCAAGTGGAGCAGCAGCCCCGTGGGAGGCGCGCGTGGCGTCGATCGGCGCGCTCGGCCCGCGTGCGTTGCTCGCGCCTGCGCTGCGGTACGTCGGCGTGCCGGGCATGTCGGCGCCGGCGCAGCGTCTGTCGGCCGGCATTCGAACGCTCTGCGAAACGACGATCGTCGAGTTGATCCGCGACGGAGATTGCTGGCGCGCGACGTCGGCCGAGCACGGTGTACTGGACGCGCACCACGACGCCGTGATCGTCGCCGTCCCGGCGCCGCAGGCCGTGCCGCTTTTGCGGCATGCGGAGCCGGGTCTTGCCGTCATCGCACAGCGCAGCGAGATGCGCGCGACGTGGACGGTGATGGCGCAGTGCCGCGGGCTGCCGGACGCCGGCTTCGACGCGGCCTTCGTCAATGCGGGGCCGCTCGGCTGGATCGCCAACGACACGTCCAAGCCCGGGCGCGCCGGCATCGACACGTGGGTGCTGCATGCAACGCCCGACTGGAGTCACGCTCATCTGGAAGCACGGGCCGAATGGGTGACCGACGCATTGTTGGCGGCGTTTCGGGACATCACGGGCGCTGGCGCCGAGTCGGCGACTGCCCATCGGTGGCGCTATGCGGAGCCGGCCGCTGCCACGGCCTCGACGCACGGCCGCTTTGCATGGCGGACGACGGCGGGCGTCGGGCTGTGCGGGGACTGGCTGGGCGGCGGCAAGGTCGAAGGTGCATGGTTGAGCGGCAGCGGGCTCGGCGGCGCCGTGGTCGACGCGTTGGGCACACGGAATTCACGCGTTGAGACACCCAGTTCCGATAGTTGATCGATTCGTGAACGTCGGAGGGTGGGGCGCGCGCCAATTCCGCGATGCTCTCTGCTACTTAACGCATGCGGCGAGCGATCGCGCGGCGCCGCGGCAGTGCTCGACATGCGACACGGGCGCAACACACGGCACCCGCGCACTTCGGCATTTCGACGCAAGCGGCGCTCCCCATCCGCCGCCCCTTCATACGCCCCAACCACAACCCGCCCTACAGCGACTCGATATCCCGCACCACGCACTCCGCCTGCGCGCGGATCGCATCGAGCGCCTCGTCGTCGAAACGCGCGAGTTGCCGATAGACCATCGACAGCCGGTGGTTGTGTTGCAGCGCGCTGCGATGCCGGTCGAAGAAATCCCAGTACAACGCGTTGAACGGGCATGCGTGCTCGCCCGTGCGCGCACGATGGTCGTACGCGCAGCCCTTGCAGTAGTTGCTCATCCGGTTGATGTACGCGGCGCTGGAAACGTACGGCTTGGTCGCCATCGCGCCGCCATCCGCGTACTGGCTCATGCCCAGCGTGTTCGGCAGCTCGACCCATTCGAACGCATCGATGTAGACGCCGAGATACCACTGATGCACCTGACGCGGCTCGAGCCCGGCCAGCAGCGCAAAGTTGCCGATCACCATCAGTCGCTGGATATGGTGCGCATGCGCAGCGTCGAGCGATTGCGTCAGTGCATGCGCCATGCACGCCATGCGCGTGCTGCCGTTCCAGAACCAATGCGGCAACGCGCGCCGATGGCCGAACGCATTGCTGTCGGCGTAACCCGGCATGCGCGCCCAGTACACGCCGCGCACGAACTCGCGCCAGCCGAGAATCTGCCGGATGAACCCTTCGACCGCGGCCAGCGGCGCGGCGCCGGTGCGATACGCATGCTCCGCGCGCTCGACGACTTCGCGCGGATTCAACATCTTCACGTTGAGTGCGAACGACAGCATCGAGTGGAACAGGCGTCGCGCATCGCGGTGCATCGCATCCTGAAAGCGTCCGAAGAAAGGCAGCCCATGCCGGATGAAGAAATCGAGACACGCGAGCGCCTCGCTGCGGTCGACCGGCCAGCGGAAGTCGTCGGCGGACGGCGCGCCGAAGCTGCGCACGCCGGCGGCCACGATCCGGCTCCACAGCGCGCGATGGTCGTGACGCGGACGCCAGTCGGGCGGCTCGGCAGGCGTACCGGACCACGCCTCGCGGTTTTCGGCATCGTAGTTCCATTGCCCGCCTGCGGGACGCCCTTGTGCGTCGAGCAACACGCGATGGCGTACGCGCATGCTTCGATAGAAGCGGTCCATGACCCACGTGCGGCTGTTGCCGAACAGGCTCGCGACTTCGTCACGCGTCGTGTAGAAATGGTTCGTGTCGAGCGCTTGCACCGGCACGCGCGCCGACGCCGCATAGGCCTGCAGTTGCCGGTCGACGCGCCACTCGTCGGGCAGCAGATACTCGATGCGATGTGCACCGTAGCGGTCGACCAGCATGTCGAGGTTCGCCGCAATGGCCTGGCGATTGAGTGGATCGTCGATCTCGATGTAGTGGACGACGTGCCCCGCCTCGCGCAGCAACTCGGCGAAGCGGCGCATCGCCGCAAACACCGCAATGAGCTTCTGCGCGTGATGGAGCACGTAGTCGGTCTCCTGCCGAATCTCCATCAGCGCGTACACGATGTCGGGCCGGACCTCGGCGAACCAGGGGTGATGCGGGTCGAGCTGGTCGCCTAGAACGAGCCTCAAGGTGGTCATGGGATGCTTTGCGATCGCTTGTCGTTCATGAGGTGTCGAGGCGGGCGCATCGCGACGCCGGATGCGTCACGATCCTTCACTTACAACTTCGCGCACAACGCCCGCCGCACCGATACATTCTAGCCGCGCATGCGCTTCACGAACCATCTTTCCGATCAAAATTGAGCACATTGAATCACTTTCCTGCTTCAAATTTCCGGCAAACAGCGTAAAATCCTGATACATCAGCCATCGACTTCAGGAGAGCACCGATGTCCGCTCGCAAGGATCGCGATACGCCGCACCGCTATCGCAGCGGCGAGGCCGCGCGCCTGGCACGCATGCCAGCAGCCACGCTGAGGATTTGGGAGCGGCGCTATGGCGTGGTTGCGCCGCCGAAGACGCCGTCCGGGCAGCGGATGTACTCGGACGACGACGTGCAGCGGATTCGTTTGCTAAAGGCCCTCGTCAACCAGGGCCACGCGATCGGCTCGATCGCGAGCCTGAGCCGCGACGAACTCGAGGCGTTGTCGTTGACCGATACACGCGGCGCGGCGCTGCCCGAAACGGGCGTGAGCCTAGCCGTCGTCGGCGCGCTGCCGATCTCGGCGTCCGCTATCGAGCGCATGGGCATCCATATCGCGGCGCGCATCGAATCGATCGACGAAGCGAGCCGGCACACCGGTACGTCCGCCGATGCGCTGATCGCGACGACCACGTCGCTTCATGAAGACGTCGTGTCACAACTGGCCAGCGCGGCGCAAGCGCTCAATGCACATGCGGTGGCCGTCATATACGGGTTCGGCACGGCGGAGGCCGTCGAGCTGGCGCGGCTGTCCGGGTTCGAGCTGTTCCGCTCGACGGAAGGCCAGACCAACTCCGCGTCGATCATTTCGAAACTCGCCCAGGCGGTCGTCAAGGCGCGACAGGCGAACGACACCGAGCGCGGGCTGTGGCTGCGCACGCAGCGCCGCTTCGACGAAGCGACGCTCGCGTCGCTGAGCGGCTTGTCGACGACGGTCAAATGCGAGTGCCCGCGCCATCTGTCCGAACTGATCATGCAACTCAGCGCGTTCGAGCGCTACAGCGACGAATGCGTGTCGCGCTCGCCCGCCGATGCGCTGTTGCACCGCCATCTCGGCGACGCGGCAAATCGGGCCGCCGAATTGCTCGAAACGGCACTCTCCGTCATCCTGCGTGAAGAAGGGCTGGACGCGGCCGCGCAAGCGCCGAAGTCGGTCTAGGGCGGCAACCGCCAGCCAGCGGTTGGGTTGCGTTGTGGCGTAGCGCGTCGTCGACGCGCGATGCGCGGCGACGAGCGCGCCCGTTCCATTTCACCACCGCTCACTGCGCCGAAACCGCCGACGCGACCGTCGCAGCGCGCGGCTTTGCGTCGCCGCTCGCGACTCCGGCGTTCGACACGCCGCCCGCGCGCTCGACGAATGCCGACAGATCGTCCAGCACCGACGCCGCGCGTCTGAGCGGCGCGCCCAGCACGCCGACCAGCGCGGCATGGCTCAGATGCCGGTAGCGCGTGACCACCACGCTATCGCCGGCGTTCTGCAACGCCCGCGCGAATCGATCGGTGTTGCCGGGCTCGACCACCGTATCGTTCTCGGCGACGGCCAACCACATCGGCGGCTCGCTGCCCCGCACGAAGCGGATCGGCTGGCTCGCTGCACGCTGGTCGTCGGGGAAGATCCGTTCGAGCGTCGCATCGCGCAGCGGCAGGAAATCGTATGGGCCGGCCAGCCCGATCACGCCCGCGATCTCGCTGCTGCGCATCTCGCTCGCGGCCAGATAGCGGCCGTCGGTGGCGAGCAGCGCGGCGATTTGTGCGCCGGCGGAATGCCCCATCAGGAACACGCGCCGCGGGTCGCCGCCGAACGCAGCCGCGTGCCCGCGCGCCCATGCGACCGCACGGGCCGCGTCGTCGATGAAGCCGGGAAAGGTGGTGGCCGGATAGGTGCGGTAGTCGGGCACCACGGCGACAAAGCCGCGCGACGCCAGCGCCTCGCCGACGAACAGATAGTCGTTGCGCTTGCCCGACTGCCAGCTTCCCCCGTAAAAGAACACGACGACGGGCGCGCCGGCATTCGGCTCGGTCGGCCAGTCGCGCGCCACGCGCGCCGGCAAGTAGACGTCGAGCACTTGGCGCTCGCCGGGCCCGTAGGGGATATCGGCGAAAAGGCGGAAGGTGTTGGTCGGCGTCAATGCATTCAGAAGCCGCAGCGGACTGTGCGCGGCCAGCAAAGCGGCTGCGACCAGCACGGACAGCACGGCGAGCGCCACCTTGAGGTTCATGCAAATCTCCAATTGTGACCACGCGGGTCGCATACCCGCGTATACGTAGCCGGAGCGCAGGCGGATGCAGGCGCGCGTTCCGCTCGTGTCGGCACGAGATGCATCCGTTCGCCGCGCACCGCCGTATACGCATGAACCAACGAACGGAGCCCGCATGCCCGCCATCGCTCCCGATGAAGCCATCGTCTGCGAATCGCCCTATTCCTTCGGCGCTGTTTGGCTGCGCGCTGCGCGTGCGCGCCGTGTCGAGATGCGACGTGTGCATCGCTGTGGCCACGGACGAGGCTTGGCGCTCATCCTGCCGGCGGCGATCGCGATCGCAGCGCGTTGGGACGGCGTGACCGCGCCGGTCATCGCGGGCAATGGACAGCCGCGACATGAATAACGCGGCCATCGTTCGGATACGTCGCGCGGCTCGGCCCCATCCCGTTCACACCATGCAACCGCAACTCTTCACGACACACTCATGACCCGCTCCGACCTTCCGCACGAAGCTCGCCCCGTCGTCGTATGGTTCCGCGACGACCAACGGCTGGCCGACAACCCCGCGCTGACGCATGCGCTCGACACCGGGCACCCGGTCGTTTGCGTGTATGTGCACGACGCCGCGCCGAAACACGGTCGTGCGATGGGCGGCGCGCAGCGCTGGTGGCTCCATGAATCGCTGAGCAAACTCGACGACGCGCTCGCGGCGCATGGCGGCTCGCTGATTCTGCTGCGCGGCAACGAGCATGAAGCGATCACCGGTTTCGCCGCAGCGATCGGCGCGGCGATGGTCGTCTGGAACCGGCGTTACGCGAAGGCGCAGACCGGCACCGATGCGTCGATCAAGAGAGACTTGATCGACCGCGGGATCGCCGTGTCGACGTTCAACGGGCACCTGCTGCGCGAACCGTGGACGGTGACCACGCGCGAAGGCCTGCCGTTCCAGGTCTTCAGCGCGTACTGGAGAGCCGCTCGGCGCGACGATTTTTTCCCGCCGGTTCCGCTGCCGGCGCCGTCGCACATCCGGTTTTTTCCGGTTCCAGCCCACGCGACGCCACACGTCTGCACGCTTCGCGAGCTCGAGCTGCAGCCGTCGGCTCCCGACTGGGCCGGCGGGCTGCGTGAGACCTGGCAGTGCGGCGAGCAAGCCGCCAGCGATCAACTCGAAGCATTCCTGGAGAATTCGCTGTCCGACTATCCGACGCTGCGCGATTTTCCGGCCGCTCGCGCGACGAGCCGGCTGTCGCCGTATCTGCGCTTCGGCAACATATCGGTTCGGCAGGTTTGGTACGCGACGCTGTCGGCGGCCGATGCAATGCGAAGTGCGCACACCGTGCGCGGCATCGACTCAAAGGACGGGCCGTTGAACAAGTTCCTCAGCGAAATCGGCTGGCGAGAATTCTCGTACCACCTCCTGTATCACTTCGCGCCGCTTCATCAGGTCAATTTCCGCCGGCAGTTCGATTCGATGCCGTGGCGCGACGACGCGAAGTCACTGCGCAAGTGGCAGACGGGCCGCACGGGCTACCCGCTCGTCGATGCCGGCATGCGCGAGCTGTGGCATACCGGCTGGATGCACAACCGCGTGCGCATGGTGGCGGCGTCGTTTCTGTCGAAACACTTGCTGATCGACTGGCGACAGGGCGAAGCATGGTTCTGGGATACGCTGGTCGATGCCGACGAGGCGAGCAATCCCGCGAGCTGGCAGTGGGTGTCGGGCAGCGGCGCCGACGCGGCGCCGTATTTCCGCATCTTCAATCCGGTTCTGCAGGCGCAGAAGTTCGATCCGCACGGCGACTACACGCGTCGCTGGGTGCCCGAGCTCGCGCAGCTTTCCGCAGACACCGTCCACGCGCCATGGGCCGCGTCGCGCGAGCAGTTGCAACGCGCGTCCGTCACGCTCGGGCGAAGCTATCCGATGCCGATCGTCGATCATCAGTGCGCGCGTGCACGCGCGCTGGAATCGGTGAAGCGGCTCGATTCGGAAAGCCATGCGTAGCATGGTCGTAGCGGCGGTGGATTGCGGTATGAACGCGGACGCCACGTAGCGCGTTGCGCGCCGCATCGTTCAGAAGAACTTCGACACCCACCGCGGCGCGGACGCGCGATCGAACACCACGTGCAGTTCCGGGCTGAACGATCCCAGTTCGAGCCCGTGCTCCGTCGCCAGCAGCGTGAGCGCCGCGCTCGTGTAGAACGAAATATGTCCGTTGCGCGGCACGCAGTACCACCACTGCTCGATGCCGCGCGCGCGAATCTCCGGCGTGATCAGCGAGGTCTGAAACAGCAGCGCGCCCGCGACGCCGCGATAGCGGACGATGTCGGCGAACAGGCGTCGCGGCTGCGGATGATGCTCGAACACCTCGAACGACAGCACCGCGTCGAACGTGCCGTGCGGCGCGACAGCCTGGCTGAACGGATCGTACGACGTGACGTCGCCGAACCCGCGCGCCGACAACTTGCGCTCGAGCAGCCCCAACCCCGAACCGAAATCGAGAATGCGGCCGTCGCGCATTTCCGGGAAGCTCGTGCAGATCAGGTCGGCATGCTATTGCGGGCGATGCTCGAGATACTCGGGATCATGGCGCACGTAGTCGTCGTTGTAGACATGACGCGCGAAGTCGTCGTGCGTCCAATGGTCGAACGCCGGCGTGCACGTGAAGCCGCATTGCCGGCATGCGTAGTAGTAGATCGGCACACCGACGAACGGATCGACCTTGTTCCCCGCGATCATGTCGGCGCCGCAACGCGAGATATCGACCACGCCGCAGATGTCGGCTTCGGCAGCGCACACCTTGCATGCGATCGTCGTCGGATAGTGGGTGATGTCTTCGAACATGTTTCGGTCTCCCCGGGATCTTCGAGCGCGCTGCCGACAGCCGCGATGGCCGTCGAATCGGCAAGCTCGGTCATGCGTTTCGCCGAATCGAGCGGCCGACGCGCGAGCGTATTGTCGGGCCGAAGCCGCGCGCCGTCGAGTGTCGCGCGCATATGACGTCACGGCGCATCGGCGCTTTGTTAAATAGCGTGAGTCGCCGGCAACCGGCCGGAAAATTGCCTTAACATCGCGGCCACACGATCGACCACGGTCGTCGCCCGCTCGCCGCGATCGCTTTCTCATGTGACCCGAAGCGGGTGCGCAATTCCTTCGAACGGACCGACGCTCATGTTCCAAGCACCGGGAGACTCCTTCGTCGGCGGATCGCTGCTCGGCCTGTGCGTCGAGGTGCCGCTCGCCGCCGTCGTATCGCTGCTGATGCACGGCGTCAACTGGAACGCCGCTCGCATCGCGCTGCTGGTCGCGACACCGGTGCTGATCGCGTGCGCGTTGCTGCTCGCGCGCCCGCTCGTCTTCAGCACGGTATGGAAGCACAAGCGCTCGCCGTTCGAACTCGACGACAACGTGCACGCATCGATCTACGGCCGGCTGACCGGCATCGCGATCGGCGTGGTGTTCGGCATCATGATCGCGACCACGTTTTCGTAAGGGGATACGCGCGGCGTGGATGCCTGCATGTATTCAAGCCTAGGAGCCGAACTCGCCGTCGAATTCGACGCCTTGAAGATCAGTTCGAACGGCGCCTGATCGCCGGAGCGGTCCAGCCGATCGGCACTTGCGCCGCGCCGCTAAGGCTGCCCCGCGCCGCCCGACGCGCCATAGATCTGCCCCGTCACATAGCTCGCACGCGACGACGCCAGTTCGACATAGATCGACGCGAGTTCCGCCGGCTGCCCCGGCCGACCCATCGGCACCTGCTGGCCAAACGTCTCGACGTTCTTCTCGGTCTGGCCGCCGCTCACCTGCAGCGGCGTCCAGAACGGCCCCGGCGCGACGCCGTTCACGCGAATCCCGCGCTGGATCATCTGCTTCGCGAGCCCTTTCGTGAAGTTGGCGATCGCGGCCTTCGTCATCGCGTAGTCGAGCAGGTTCGCCGACGGATCGTACGCATTCACCGAGGTCGTGTTGACGATCGCCGAACCGGGCGGCATGTGCGGAATCGCGGCGCGCGTGATCCAGAACAGCGCATATAAATTGGTGCGCAGCGTCCAGTCGAACTGCTCGGTGCTGATGTCGAGGATCGAATCGTGGCTCTGCTGACGCGCCGCATTGTTCACGAGAATATCGAGCCCGCCCAAGCCTGCGACCGCCTGTTCGACGAGCTTGCCACACGCCGCTTCGGTGCGGATGTCGACGGGCAGCGGCACTGCCTTGCGGCCCGCACTGCGAATGTATTGCACCACCTCGCGCGCATCGGGCTCCTCGTCCGGCAGATAGGCGATCGCGACGTCCGCGCCCTCGCGCGCGAACGCGATCGCGGCGGCACGGCCGATCCCGGAGTCGCCGCCGGTAATCAGCGCCTTGCGGCCGTCGAGCCGGCCGCTGCCGCGGTAGCTGCGCTCACCGTGATCGGGCCGCGGCGTCATGCGCCCGGCGAGGCCCGGCCACGGCTGGTGCTGCTGCGGAAACGGCGCGTGCGGATACAGCGTGCGCGGGTCGTGCGGCGCGGTGTCGCCGACATCGGTCGCGCCGGCATTCTGCGCGACGGCCGGAATCGCGACGCTCGCGACCAGGCTGGCCGTCGTGCCCTGCATCCACTTGCGGCGCGATTCGGATACTTCGTCTGATGACATGGTGGGCTCCGGTGCGAGATCTACACGAATAGCGATGGATGCCGAAGTGCGCCGAGCCGCGGCTGCGGTGCGGCGCGTGCAACGCAACTGGCCATTACAGCGGGCGCGGCCGGTCGCCTGCGTCGTCGGGCGCGTCGTGCCCGTCGGGCCAGGGCTTGTCGGACGGATCGCGGGCGGCGGTCTGACGCGGATCGTCGGGCACGACCTTGCGCGCCTGATCGTCCGGAATCGAATCGAGCTCGCCGCCGCCGGGCGCGTGGCCTGGCGGCCGCGCCGGTTCGGCCTGCGTGCCGCCGTGCGGTTCCGGCGTGCGGGCCAGGCCGCGTGCGTCGCGATCGTTCGGTATGCTGGATTGGGTCATGGCTTTCTCCCGTGTGCGGATGGGCAGGCGCAACGCCGCTGCGGCGGTGCAGAACGCGCTCGAATCGCGGGCGCGCGGCGGCGTGCGACGACACCCGCCTTCAGCAAGCGCCATGCCGTCATGCGGCCGCGCAACATCCGTATCCATCCGACCATTGCACTGCAGAATTTACAAACGCAGCGCCGCCCGGCACCGCGCGCGCCCGCATGGCGGCGCGGCGACGCCCGCCGCACGGGAATCCGGGCGCGGCACGCAGTTTGCTCAGGCCGGCCGGGATAGGCCGGCCGTACCGGTTCGCCGGCTGCCTGCGGCGTCGTGGTGTCGTGAGATATGAAATCTGCCTCTACCCTGCTGAAATCCGCGCCGATGCGCACCGACCACTTCGTTCAGTTCTACGACTCCGACGAGCAGCTCGTGTCGGAAGTCGCATCGTTCTCGGCCGACGCGCTGCGCGACGGCGGCAGCGCGATCGTGATTGCACGGCCCGAGCGGCTGGCGGCCGTCTACGCGCGGCTCGGCACGCTCGAGCGAGCGAACGGCAGTGCGGCGCGCGACCGCGTCTTCATGTCGAGCGCGCAAGCACTGCTCGACAGCTTCATGGACGGCGGCCTGCCCGACCCCGCGCGCTTTCGCCGCTCGATCGGCACCATCGTCGAAGCGGCCGTGCGCGCGGGCCGGCCGGTACACGCGTTCGGCGAAATGGTCGCGCTGCTGTGCGCGCAGCATCGCTACGCGGGTGCGCTGCGGCTCGAAGCGCTATGGAACGAGTTAATCGAGCGATACCGCTTCTCGCTGTACTGCGGCTATCCGCACGACGCGTTTCCGAGCGCCGAGCAGTCGGAGATGTTCCGCCACGTGTGTGCGCTGCACCGGCGCATCCTGCCTTCGGCGTCGCTGCGCAGCGACGAGAACCAGCTGCATCTGACGCTCGCGCTGTCCCAGCAACGGGCGCGCGCGCTCACCGACGAGATCCGCCGCCGCGAGGATGCCGAGCAGCAACGCAACGGCGTGCTGATGCATGCGCCGCTGCCGATCGCGCTGCTGTCGGGCGCCGCGCATCGGATCGTGCTCGCGAATCACCGCTTCTCCGCGCTGTGCGGCCGAACCGACATCGTCGGCCGGCCGCTGACGTCGGTGCTGCCCGGCGGCGACACCGCGGCGATCGCGCGCGCGCTGGAAGCGGCGCGCGTGCAGGGGCGCTCGACGACGATCGGCGAGCACCACGACCGGCCCGATACCGACGATACCGACGCGGACGGCGCGCGCGTGTACCGGCTGCACTTCAATCCGCAACCGCTGGCGGACGGGCTCGGCGTGATCGTCAGCGCCGTCGAGGTGACGGAACACGTCGCGGCGCGCGAGAAGCTGGTCGCGGCCAACGCCGAGCGCGACCGGCTGCTCGGCGAGCTGCGCGACGCGAACCAGGCGAAGGACCAGTTTCTCGCGGTGCTCGGCCACGAGCTGCGCAACCCGTTGACGCCGATCTCGCTCGCGCTGGAGCTGATCCGCAATCGCGACGGCCAGGCCACGCCGAACGAGATTGCGATCATCCAGCGCCAGCTGGACCACATGGTCCGGCTGATCGACGATCTGCTCGATGTGTCGCGCATCACGCGCGGCAAGATCACGCTGAAGAAGGAAGCGGTGCGGCTCGCGGACATCGTCGACCGCGCGGTCGAGGTCGCGAGCCCGCTGCTCGAGCAGCGCCGCCACCGTCTGCACGTCGACACGGACCCCGAGGCGCGCTGCCACGGCGACCCCGTGCGCCTGTCGCAGGTCGTCGCGAACCTGCTGACAAACGCGGCGAAATACACGCTGCCGGGCGGCGACATCGCGGTGCACGCGCAACGCGGTGCGGACGGCAGCACGCTGATCGAAGTGCACGACAACGGCGCGGGCATTCCGCCCGACCGCCTTCAGAGCATCTTCGAACCGTTCTACCGGATCGACGGCGACAACAAGCAGGCGCACGGCGGCCTCGGCATCGGCCTCGCGCTGGTGCGCAGCCTCGTGAACCTGCATGGCGGCACCGTGCGCGCGGACAGCGCCGGGCCCGGCCGCGGCAGCACGTTCACGATCGTGCTGCCGGAATTCCGGCCGCGCGTCGGCGCCGCGGCCGCGCCGCAAGCGGAGCCCGGCATCCGCGTGGCCGCACCCGGCAGCGGCCGGCGCGTCATGCTCGTCGACGACAACGAGGACGCCGCATCGACGCTCGCGCAGTGGTTGCGCGACGCCGGGCACGAGGTCGCGGTCGTGCACGACCCGGTGACGGCGCTCGCCGCGTATCGCGCGTATCGTCCGGACGTCGCGATCCTCGATATCGGTTTGCCGGTGATGGACGGCTACGAACTGCTGCTGCGGCTGAAGGCGATCAACGAAGTCCCGCCGTGCATCTTTCTCGCGCTGACCGGCTATGGTCGCCACTCGGATCGCGAGCGCTGTCTCGCGACCGGATTCGCCGAGCATTTCGTGAAACCGGTCGACCCGGCCGCGCTGCATCTCGCGATGAGCCGCACCGGCGCGCAAGGCGGGACGCCCAACCACGACGGTCCGCAAGCCGGGCGCTAAGCCGCGGCACGGTCGATGCTTGAGATCGGCATGCCAGCCGCGCCGGCACCCTTGCGACCGAGGAGAACGATGATGAGCGACCCGAACGATCTGACACCCGACGACGACGAGCAAGGCGGCCATGCCGGCAAGCCGGGCCATCCGCAGCCCGAGCGTCGGAACGATCTGCCCGAGCTTCCCGATCCGACTGAAGTCGGGGAGGATGGGTGAGCGCGTCGATCGCGACGTAATGGAGGCGGCGCGGAGCCGGGCGTGCGCTGGTGAATGCGTGCTGGTGCTGCGCGGCGACTGCCGATGCTTCCGCAGCCGCCGCGCTTCTTCGAGTTCGTGCCCCCGCGCACGGCGGCGCCAGTGACGGCCACCGCCGTCGAGCAGCGCCCTTACGCCCGATGGCTGGCGCGCCCTATGCCGTGCCTTACCGCGTGCGCCGCTTCTCCCGCGCGACCTCCGCGGCCGGTACGGCATCCGTATCCTGCAGCGGCTCCCCCGGACTGCGACGCTTCGCCGACTGATCGATCGACACGTCCGCGGCAAGCTCGCCGCCGCCGTCCGTGTCGCCGCCCTCGGCGTCGAGCTGTCGTTCGGCGCGCTGCCAGTATTCGTCCGCGCGCCCTTCAGGCGCACCGTCCGCCTGCCACAGCCAGTACGCACGTTCCCTGATCTGCGTTTCCCTGTCTTCGTTCATCCGATTCTCCTGAGCTGATTGCACGTTCTATCGTTCCGGTTTCGACGGCGCCGACACCGCGCCGAGCGTCGACGACATCCCGCCGTCGGCCGACGTGGCCAGATCGCCCAGCGCGACGATGCCGACCAGCCGCTTGTCGCGATCGACCACCGGAACGCGACGAATCTGCGCTTCGGCCATCTTGTTCTGCACCGCGGAGATGTCGTCGTCCTCGTAACACCAGTTCGCCGGCCCGCTGACGACGCCCTCGATCGGCTCGTCGGGCCGCACGCCCATCGAGACGGCCCGCACGACGATGTCGCGGTCCGTCAGCATGCCGATGAGGCGCGTGCCGTCGCACACGGGCAGCGCGCCGACGTTCAGCGCGTCCATCATTTGCGCCGCTTCGCGCAGCGTCTGGGTCGGCGCGATGGTCGCCGCATCGCGTGTCATCACTTCAGATACAGAGGTCATGCTTCGCTCCTGTTCAAGCCGCCCACGGCGGCCTGCTGCCGGAGCATCGCGCGTTCCGCGCTGCTCAGCTCTGCGCCCAGCAGCGCGCGGACCCCAGGCCGGCCGAGGCAACGATCCGCATCAACTGCTGCAGCATCGCGTCGCTCGAAGCGGCTTCGCGCCACTGCACGATCAACTCTTCCTCGCGCACGTCGCGCCCCACCGTTTCGCAAAAGCCGTGCGTACGGCAGGTGAAGCCGGCCGCGCGCAGTTTCTCGTTCAGCTGTTCGCGAGCGGCCGAGTCGGGCGGATATTCGACCGTGACGCGTGCGGTCATGACGCGCCGCAGACGCTGCTCGACGAAGCGCAGCGGCCACACGACCAGCAGCGCGAGCACGAGCCCGAGCGCGCCGAGCAGCAGCTGGCCGCCGCCGATGCACAGACCGATGACGGTCACGAACCACAGCGTCGCGGCCGTGGTGACGCCCGACACTAGGCCGTCGCGATGCAGGATCGCGCCGCCGCCGATGAAGCCCATTCCGGTCAGGATGCCGAGCGGCAGCCGCATCAGGTCGAGCACCGAGAACGCGCCTTGCGGCTTGCCGGCCTGCAGCAGCAGCGCATTGACCTGCAGCATCGACAGGCACGCGGCCAGACACACGAGGATCGTCGTGCGCAGCCCGGCCGTCTTGCCCGACTCGCTGCGATCGAGCCCGACCAGCCCGCCCGCGACGAGCGCGAGCACGATCCTGGCGACGACGTCGCCCCACTGAAGTACGACGGGCATCGGCTCCATGCGCGCCTCCTTGCAAATCGTCGAGCGTCATGCGTCGCGGCGCGGCCGCCAGCGACGCCGCGTACGTCGCAAGGTTCGGACCCGCTATGCGCGTACCGGCCCGAGCACGCGGACCGTGTAGTGCGGCAAGCGCAATTGTAGAAACGGGCATCGGGCGCGCGGCGCTCGCCCGCACCTCGTCACGAAGGAGTTCGACCATGCTCACGCAGAAAACCAAGGACATCGTCAAGGCGACGGCTCCGGTCCTCGCCCAACACGGCTACGACATCATCACGTGCTTCTACAGGAAGCTGTTCGACGCGCATCCGGAACTGCGCAACGCGTTCAACATGGCGCATCAGGAGCAAGGGCAACAGCAGCAGGCGCTGGCGCGCGCGGTGTACGCGTACGCGGAGAACATCGAAGACCCCGGCAGCCTCGCCGCCGTGCTGAAGAACATCGCGAACAAGCACGCGAGCCTCGGCGTGCGGCCGGAGCACTATCCGATCGTCGGCGAGAACCTGCTCGCGGCGATCAAGGAAACGCTCGGCGACGCGGCGACCGACGACATCGTTTCCGCGTGGGCGCAGGCGTACGGCAACCTCGCCGACCTGTTGATGGGGATGGAGAGCACGCTGTACGAACGGTCGTCCGAGCGGCTCGGCGGCTGGACCGGCTGGCGCACCTTCGTCGTGCGCGAGAAGCGCCCCGAGAGCAGCGTCATCACGTCGTTCGTGCTCGAACCGGCCGACGGCGAACCGGTCGCGAACTTCGAGCCGGGCCAGTACGTCAGCGTCGCGATGGACGTGCCCGAACTCGGCTTGCAGCAGATTCGCCAGTACAGCCTGTCGGACATGCCCAACGGACGCACGTACCGCATTTCGGTGAAGCGGGAAAGCGGCGGCGACTATCCGCCCGGCTACGTATCGTGCCTGCTGCACGACTACGTCGAGGTCGGTCAGACGCTCGCGCTCGCGGCGCCCTACGGCAGCTTCCATATCGACGTCGAGGCGAAAACGCCGATCGTGCTGATCAGCGGCGGCGTGGGCCTGACGCCGATGATCAGCATGCTCACGCGCGCGATCCAGGATTCGCACCGGCAAGTCGTGTTCGTGCACGGCGCGCGCAACAGCGGCGTGCATGCGATGCGTGACCGGCTGCGCGAGACGGCCAGCACCCATGCGAACTTCAAGCTCGTCGTGTTCTACGACGACCCGCTGCCGCAAGATGTGGAAGGCGTCGACTACGACCTGAAAGGGCTGGTCGACGTGAATGCGATCAAGGACGCGCTCCTGCTGCCCGATGCCGATTACTACATTTGCGGCCCGGTGCCGTTCATGCGGTTGCAGCACGACGCGTTGAAGCAGCTCGGCGTTCCCGAGACGCGGATTCATTACGAGGTGTTCGGGCCTGATCTGTTCGCCGAATGAGGTGGCGCAACGGCTCGCGTGGGGATTCGGCGCGCGGCGGCCAGCGGCGCTGATGCGCTGATGCACGGCGCACGATGCCGATGGCCGCGCTCGCCGGCCCGATGCCGGCCGGGCCAGCGCCGCGCGAACGCGCGTACCCGAGCGGATACGGGCATCACCGTATAGGCATTCTTTGCTGTTGTTCCGTATTCGACCGGATACGAAACCTCGATTCAACTCCCGCAAATCGCCTTTTCGTTTCCGACTGGATACGAACCGCGGTTGCACGCCCGAATTGTGCAATACTGTTCCCGATCAGATACGAAGCACGGAGAACGTCATGTCGGAGTCCCAGTCCGTCGACACGCTCGGCGCGCTCGCCCATCTCATCCGCGCGGCCCGGTTGCAGCAGGGCTTCACGCGCGACGAGCTGGCGAATGCGACCGGGCTGTCGCCGAAATTCATCAGCCAGGTCGAAGCCGGCAAGCCGACCGCGCAGATCGGCAAGGTGATGCTGCTGCTCGGCGAGCTGGGCGTGCGGCTGTATGCCGAGTCGTCGGTCGAGATTTCGGAGGCGACGGCGCTGAAGGCCGCGCAACGCCGCAGGAGCAGCCATGGCGGCTAGAACGCTGGTCGTGTCCGCCAACGGCGTGCGCATGGGCACGCTCGCCGACGACAAGGGAATCTGGTCGTTCGAATACAATGCGCAATGGCTCGCGAGCGCGGCCGCGTGTCCGTTGTCGCCGGCGTTCGCGTTGCGCGGCGGCGCCTTCACCGACACGTCGAGCGATCGTCCGGTCCAGTGGTTCTTCGACAACCTGCTGCCCGAGGAAGGCATGCGCACGTCGCTCGCGCGCGAAGCGAACGTCGCCGCCGCCGACGCATGGGGCCTGCTCGCGTACTTCGGGCGCGAATCGGCCGGCGCGCTGACGCTGCTGGCCGACGGCGAGCACGAAGCGCCCGGCGCCCTGCAACCGCTGCCGCTCGACGAGCTCGAGCGACGCATCCGCGCGATGCCCGAGCGCGCGCTGACGGCCACCGCGCCCAAGCGCATGTCGGCGGCCGGCGCGCAGCAGAAGCTGCTGGTGGTGCTGCGCGGCGACGCGCCCGATTACGCGCTGTACGAGCCGATCGGCAGCGAGCCGTCGATGCACCTGCTCAAGCCCGACATGCGCGCGGCCGGCTATCCGCATTCGGCGATCAACGAATTCTTCTGCATGAAGCTCGCGGGCAGAATGGGCCTCAACGTGCCGGACGTGCACTTCCTGCGCGCACCGTCCGCGTGCTACGTGATCGACCGGTTCGATCGCGACGTCGCCGCGCAGCCGGCCCGGCGGCTGCACACGATCGACGCGATGCAGCTGCTCAATTACGACCGCGGCTTCAAGTATCAGCGCGCGAACGCGCAAGAGCTCGCGCGCGCGATCGACCGCACCAGCACACGGGCGCTTGCGCGTCTGTCGGTGTTCCGCTGGACGGTGTTCAACGTCGTGGTCGGCAATGCCGATGCGCATCTGAAGAACCTGTCGTTCTTCGTCGACGCGCGCGGCTACCGGCTCGCGCCGTTCTACGACATCGTCAGCACGGTCGTCTATCAGACGCCGACGCACCGGCCCGATCAGCGCGGCGATCACTGGCCCGACTGCGAGCTGACGATGCCGCTCGGCGCGGCGACGCGGTTTGCGGATATCGACGCGAACGCGCTGATGGCGTTCGGTCAGGCGCTGGGGCTCAGGGAGAGGGCGGCTGCGAGCGAACTCCAGCGCTTTCTGGAGCCGCTCGACCGTCATGTCGCGCAGACGCTCGACGAGGTGCGCGAGCTGGCGAAGCCGGATGCCGGCGAGATGCGGCTGCTGAATTCGATCGTCGCGATGCCGATCGCGGAGATGGGGCGGGCGTTACGCGGGGGGCGCGGCTAGGCTACCGACGATGGGCGGATGGCGGCAACGCGCCGCGCATTGAACCAAACTGCCGTGTGATGCGTGGCGAGCCGACGCGTCGCATGACCGACTTCGCACCACGGCTTCGATCGGACGGCCAGCGGCTCGCGCGCTCTTCTCGCCACGCCGCTGCCGACACATACGGAACTCCGACGGCGCAGAAACCCGCCGCAGCGCCCGTCACCGCCCGATCGGCAACCCGGTCGGCTCGATCCACCCGAGCTTGTACGCGATCAACAGCGACAGGAACAGCGTGACCGACAAGCCCACGCGCGCCGCGAGCGACCACGCCATCCGTTTGCTCTTGCCGCGGTCGTGGTTCATGAAATACAGCGCGAAGATCAGGCTTCCGATGATCAGCACGAAAGCCGTTGAAACAAGTGCAACCTTCATTGTCGATGGTCCTCCAGGCCGGGATCGGCCTTCAGCAGTTCGGCGAGTTTTTGCCGCTCGGCCGCGACGTCGCCGACGCCCGATGCCGGCCAGTCCAGCGCGACGCCATTGCCGAGCGAATCGCGCACGAGCGCTTGATAACGCCCGTCGCTGATCCGCCCGTCGGCCATCGATTCCGAGATCTCATGCCGCAACGGTAGCGGAAAGTTCGCGTATCCGCGCGACAGCGCCGCATATTGCCGCGCGTCGATTTCCTTCGACGACGGCACGACCGCCCACAGGACGACGGCCACGATGGCCACGAACGGAATCGCCGTGTAGCGGAGAACGAACTTGATGGGGGTCATGATGCGGATATCGAGCGAACTGCGAACGGGTGGCGGGTGCGGCCGGATCGATCCGGAAGCAGCCGGCGACCGGCTGCGCGAACGATGCCGGCCGAAAAACACGCTCTGTCGGCATCGCGAGACATTGTACTTAAAGTGCGGTCTGACTAACAGAGTATGATAATGTAATTATCATGTGTCGCAGATGATGCAAGCGATCCGGCACCGTTTGCCGCCGGCCCGCAGGTCCGGGGCCGGCACCGGCGCGTGCCGCCCTGTCCGTGCCCGGCGATCCGGGCGATCGAGCGAACCCCGTACCCATATGCCAGCGCAGTACTTCCTGAGTCTGACCGGAAAACACCGGAGCGCACCCGCCAATCGCCAGCTGGGCTTCTCGCTGGCGTTCGTGGCCGGCGCGGCCAACGCCGGCGGCTACCTCGCGGTCAAGCAATACACGTCGCACATGAGCGGCATCGTGTCGGCGATCGCCGATCAGACCGCGCTCGGCGACATCCCGCTCGCGCTGGCCGGCGTCAGCTCGCTGGCGTCGTTCCTGGTGGGCGCCGGCTGCTCGGCGATTCTGGTCAACTGGGGGCGGCGGCGCGGGCTGCAGAGCCAGTTCGTGCTGCCGCTGCTGGTCGAAGCCGTGCTGCTGCTGGTGTTCGGGCTGCTCGGCAGCCATCTCGCGCTGTGGGAAGGGCTGTTCGTGCCGGCGACCGTCACGCTGCTCTGTTTCATCATGGGGCTGCAGAACGCGACGATCACGAAGATGTCGGGCGCCGAAATCCGCACGACGCACATGACCGGCATCGTCACCGATCTCGGCATCGAGCTGGGCAAGCTGTTCTACTGGAACCGCTCGGCCATGGTCGTCGACGCGCATGCGGTGATCGCCAACCGGTCGAAGCTGAAGATTCACGCGACGATGCTCTCGTCGTTCTTCATCGGCGGGCTGATGGGCGCGATCGGCTTCAAGCATGTCGGCTACGTGTCGACCGTGCCGCTCGCCGGCGTGCTGGTCATGCTCGCCGCGATGCCCGTGATCGACGATCTGCTCACATGGTTCGAACGCCGGCGTTGAGCGCGGCCCCGGCCCGGCCGCCAATGCCGACGAATTTCAATCCGATCAACCTATCGAATACGCACGCCTGACGATGGAAACGAAAACCGCCCGCCTGACCGTCCTGATCGATCCCGCGAAGAAGGAAGCCTTCGAAATACTGTGCGCCGAGCAGGATCTCACGCCGTCGCAAGTCGTGCGTCAGCTGATCCGCGAATATCTCGACACGCACGGCATCAGCTACAAGACCAAGAGCGCGGTCGCGAAGCGGGTACGGAAATAACGCTGCGCGCATGGCGGCGGCGCCGTCACGCGCCACGCCGTCACGCCGTCACATGCAGATTTCCCAGCGGGGATGTTCGCGCGCGCGCCACACCAGCCGCGCCGGGTCGATACCCTCGCCCGCCTTCATGCGCCGCGCGGTGGACGCGAGCTTGAGCTCGCCGGCCGAACCGAACGCGAGCGCACGCTCGAGCAGCACGCGCAACGACGGCAACGGGTTGCCGTTCTTCCACGCGAACGCGATGAAATTGTTGTCGTCGCCGCACGGCACCAGCGAGTACGAATCGTCGAACACCGCGCGCAGCTGTTCGAGATGCCGCGGCAGCGCCGGATCGTCGTTCATGAAGTTGATCGCCAGCACACCCGTTTCACTGAGCCGCGCACGGCACGCGTCGAGGAATTCGGCGCCGGTGCAGCGGCCGGCCGTGCCGTCGGCGACGAACGCGTCGTGCAGGATCACGTCCGCTCGCACGTCGGGACGCGCGACGTAGTCGGCGCCGTCCGCACACACCACCGCGAAGCGCGCATCGTCGTGCGGAATCCGGAACACGTCGCGCAACGCAATCACCTGCGGATTGATCTCGACCGCCTCCATCGCGCTGTCGGGCAAGTGGCGGTAACAGTACTTCGCGAGCGATCCGCCGCCGAGCCCGAGCATGCTGATGCGCGCGGGCGCCGGCTGCAGCAGCAGGAAGCCCATCATCACGCGCGTGTAGCCGAGTTCGAGCCGGACCGGATCCTTCAGCGACATGAAGCTCTGCGTGCCGAAATGATCGAAATGCAGCGACACCGCGTGCTTCGTCTCGAGCACGAACGGACGCCCGTCGCTCAACGGCGTCGCCAGAAAACGCAGGAATGCATCGTACGATGCCCGATCGTCGCTCATGTTCGGCAAGCCTTGCGATTGGCGCTCCGCGCCATTACGCGCTCAGACCTTCTTCAGGTAGCAGGCCTTCAGCATGAAGCCGCCCATGTCGGTCTTGCAATCGACTTCGTGATCGCCGCCGACGAGCCGGATGCTCTTCACCTTGGTGCCCATCTTCAACGTGATCGACGAACCTTTCACGCGCAGGTCCTTGATCAGGACGACCGAATCGCCGTCCGACAGCACGTTGCCGTTCGCATCCTTCACGACGTCGCCCGCCGGCTCGTCGCCCGCTTCGGCGCCGGCGCCGGCCGACCATTCGTGGCCGCAGTCGGGGCACACGTACAGCGTGCCGTCCGGGTAAGTGTTTTCCATCGCGCATTGCGGGCAGGCGGGGGCGGCGTTCATTGCAGCTTCCATTCGGTGGGGGTTCGGGTCAATCGACAAAAAAATACCGGCGCGCAAACCGGCGCCGGGATCGCATGTCGCAGCGGCCCGCCGACGTTCGACAGGCCGCAGATCATGCGCACGACATTATAATGCCATACACATAAACTGGTGTACGTATTATAATCTCCCACTCCGATCGTTCGCCGGACTTGATCGCCGCTTAACCGAGGATGCCGACATGTTCGAGATAGATGATGCAGCCAGGCTGGTCGCACGATGCAGCGACGCAAGCACCCGAGCCAGAGGCCGCGCGGTCGCGACGCCGAGCCTGCCGGCCGCCGCGCGCCGTTCCGGCCGCGCGCTTCGCCGCTGATCCGCATCGTGGCAACCGTCGTCTACGTCCAAATCGGTGCGGCATGGAACCGCAAGCGCGCGAGCCATGCGCGCGATGCGCTGGTCGCGGCGGCTCGCCGCTTCGAAAGCGACATCCTGCTGATCGCCAACGGCGTCAGCGCCGCCGCCAAGGACGCCGCCGCGATCGCGGCGCTGCAGTTGCACGGCGGCACGTCCGCCCAGTTGCTGGCCACCGGCCGCGACGAGGACACCGCGCTGCAGGCGCTGCTGCCGTTGCTGCAGGCCGGCTGACGCTGCGTCGTCCGGCCCCACGGCCCCGTGCCGTCCACCCCGAATCACCCAGCCAGAGGAAGCGATGAACGACAACGCCACGTCCACCAACACCCCCAACCTGTCGGCCGCCGCACTGTGGGCGCTCGAGCGCCTCGCCGACGTGCGCTATGGCCGCGATGCGCCGGCGCTCGGCTGGTCGGTCGAGCACGAACTCGTCGGCGCCGGTTTCGTCAGCCATTCGGCGAACGGCCGCTCCGGCGCGTCGATCACCACGCACGGGCGCAATTTTCTGAAAAGCCGCAAGTAGTCGGCGGCCGGCATGCGGCTGCTGACGCGTCGCGCCAGTACGCGGGCGGGCCGTACGTGGGCATGAGCAGGGTCTCGTTGGCGACGCTCCGCGGGGCGTCGCCGCGCGAGTCTGCGGGTCTCTGGGTCTGTGAGTTGCAAGCCCACCAGTCAGCAAGTCCGCAAGTCCGCGGTCCGCACGCCTCGCGTGACGGGCAAGCGAGCGGCACTCGATGAGCGCCTGCGCGATCGCACGCGACAGCGTCGCGAGAACGACGGGTAGCGACGGCCGTCGACACGCGCGGATTCCACGATACAGGCGGGGCTTTGCGCATCCGCAGCGCGTTCCGCGGTATCGTACGGCAGCCCGAAGGCGACGCCGCGTGCCGCCTTCGCCCGTCCTTCCCGATGGAACGCCCGATGACATCCAGCGCCCTGCCGCCCGTCACGTCCCCGCCCATTCTCGACACCCCGCGCCTGATACTCGAAGGCCATCCGCTCGGCGACTTCGACGCGCTCGCCGCAATGTGGACCGAGCCGACCGTCGTCGCGCACATCTTCAACGGCAAGCCGTCGGCGTCGCGCGACTCGTGGATGCGGCTGCTCGCGTATCGCGGACTGTGGCCGCTGCTCGGCTACGGCTACTGGGCGATTCGCGAGAAGGCGTCGGGCCGCTACGTCGGCGATCTCGGTTTCGCGGACTTCCGCCGCGCGGTCGAGCCGTCGATCCGCGGCGTGCCGGAGGCCGGCTGGGCGCTCGCGAGCTGGGCGCACGGCAAAGGCTATGCAACCGAAGCGCTCACGCACGCGCTGCATTGGCTCGATGCGCAGCAGCGCTTCGAGCGCAGCGTCTGCCTGATCGCGCCGACCAACACCGCGTCGATCCGCGTGGCGCAGAAGGCCGGCTATGCCGATCCGGTGCGCATCCGCTTCAACGACGCCGATTCGCTGCTGTTCTCGCGCGCGTGCCTGTGAGGGCCGCGCGCTATTGAAACGCGGCTGATGTGGCCGCGCGTGACGGCGACGCCGCATCGCTCGGTGTCGCCGTACCCGGTGTCGAATCCTTCGGTGCCACATCCCTCGACACCACATCCCTCGACGCCGCATCGCTCGGTATCGCACCCCTCGGTGCCGCATCCCTCGGCGCCGTATCCCTCGACGCCGTATCCCTCGATGCCGTATCCCTCGATGCCGTATCCCTCGGTGCCTCATCCCTCGACGCTTCATCCCTCGGCACCACATCCCTCGACGCCACATCCCTCACCTTCGCAGCCCCAACCGTACCCGACGTCTGCCACCCACCGCCGAGCGCCTTGTACAGCGCGACGAGATCCGTCGTCGTCTGCAACGCGCCCTGCACCGCCTGTTGCCGCCCCTCCGACCATTGACGCTCCGCGTCGAGCACGTCCAGAAACGGCGACAACCCCTTGCGGTAACGGTCGCGCGCGAGCTCGAGCGCGCCCTGCTCGGCTCTGACCGCATCGTCGAGCGCGGCCGCGCGCGTCTGGTCGGTGCGGTACACCGCCAGCGCGTTGTCGACGTCGCGCAGCGCCACCAGCACGGCCTGCCGGTACGCGAGCGCGGCTTCCGCCTGGCGCGCCTGCGACAAGCGCAGGTTCGACACCAGCTGACCGCCCACAAAGATCGGCAACGACACCGCCGGCCCGAACGAATAAAACAGGTGCGACCAGTGCGCGAGCTCGCGCACGTGCGCGGCGCGCAACCCGACCTGACCGGTCAGCGAGATATCCGGATAGAACTGCGCGACCGCCACGCCGACGTCGGCCGTCGCCGCATGCAGGTCGGCTTCCGCGCGGCGGATGTCGGGCCGCCGGCGCGCGAGCGTCGACGGCAGGCCGACCGGCACGATGGGCGGCACCTGCGGCAATGCATGCGGCGCGGCGAGCCAGTCGTCGAGCGCGCCCGGCGCGCCACCCACCAGATAGGCGAGCGCATTGCGCAACAGCACGATCTGCTGATCGAACTGCGGCAACTGCGCGCGGATCTGCGCGAGCCGTGCGTCGGCGCTGCGCACGTCGAGGTCGCTCGCCAGGCCGTGCGCCGCCTGCTCGCGCGTGAGGTCGAGCAGATCGCGCTGCGCGCGCTCCAGCTCGTCGGCCAACGCGCGCTGACTTTCGGCGCCGCGCAGTTGCAGATAGGTCTGCGCGACTTCGGCCTCGAGCGACAGCAGCGCGTCGTCGCGGCTCGCGACCGCGGCGCTCGCCTGCGCGTCGGCCGACTCGAGCGAACGGCGCACGCGCCCGAACAGGTCGAGCTCCCATGACGCGTCGAAGCCGGCCTGCCACAGGTTGACCGGCGCTTCGAGCGCGTCGATCGCACCGCGCGCGCCGGGCCCACCTAGACCGGCAATGCGCTGCTCGATGCCCTGCTCGTCGATGATGCCCCTCAGCCCGAGCTGCTCGCGCTGATAGCTGGCGCTCGCCCGTACGTTCGGCAAGCCTTGCGCGGCTGCCGCATGCACTTGCGCGCGCGCCTGCGCGATGCGCAGCACCGCAGCCTGCAGGCCGAGGTTATCGTGCGCGGCGCGCGCGACGAGCCGGTCCAGCAGCGGATCGCCGAATGTGCGCCACCAGCGCGGGTCGGGATCCGCACCGGTCACGGGCGACGAGCGCGCACGCTCGGCCGGCGGCGCAGCCGCCGACGCACCCGGCGTTGGCGTGGATGTTGGCGTCGATGCCGCCGCCCCACCCTGCACATCGTGCCAATTCGCCGGCACATCAGCCTTCGGCGCCGTGAAATCCGGTCCGACCGTACACCCGCCGAACATCGCAGCCGCAACACAAGCCGCGATCGCGTGCATGGGCACGCGCCGTCCGCCTGCGCCGCGAGATGCGCGCGTCGTCTTCATCGTCAATGCCCTCCCGCGCCGCGAGCGGCCTTCACCGGCGAGAACAGGAACGTCAGCGGAATGCTGAACGCGCAGAACACCGCGAGGATCGCGAACACGTCGATGTACGCCAGAATCGTCGCCTGTGAGATGAAGGTTTCGTACAGCCGGCCGGTCGCCGTCTGCAACGCGGCGGACGGCGGCGCGCCGGACAGCGCGGCGACCGTACGTGCCTGGTCGTGCAGCGCCTCCTGGAAGTTCTGCGATAGCGGCGACATGTGCGTCGACAGATGCGCCATCCGCGCCTGCGTGCGTTCGCGGATCAACGCGGTCGACACCGAAATGCCGATCGAGCCGGCGACGTTGCGGAACATCGTGAACAGCGCCGACGCGTCGTCGTTGAGCCGCTGCGGCACGGTCAAATATGCGAGCGTCGTGATCGGCACGAACATGAAGCCGATCGCGAGCGACTGCGCGCAGCGGATCAGCACGAGATGCGTGTAGTCGATGTCCGGCACGAGCCGGCGCGAATACACCAGCGCGGCCGACAACAGCACGAAGCCGAAGCCGACGAGATAGCGGGTCTGCACGTGCGGCATCAGCCGGCTCACGAACGGGATCTCGAGCGTGATCAGCAGCGCGCCGGGCGACAGCACGAGCCCCGCGAGCGTGGCCGTGTAGCCGAGGTGCTGTTGCGCGAGCTGCGGCACGATCACCGCGCTGCCGTACAGCACGGACGCGAAGGTCGCGATCGTCACGCAGCCGAGCGCGAAATTGCGATCGCGCAGGCACGACAGGTCGACCACCGGCTTCTTCGTGCGCAGCAGCCACAGCGTCGCGCCGACCAGCCCGAGCGCCGACAGCACCGCGAAAATGCGAATGAAGTTCGAGCCGAACCAGTCCTCGTCCTCGCCGCGATCGAGCATCACCTGCAGGCAGCCGAGGCCGATCGCGATCAGCCCGATGCCGATGTAGTCGACCGACACCCCGCGTTCGGCGCCGCGCCGCCACGGCGGATCTTCGACGAGCTGCATCACCGCGAGCACCGTCAGCGCACCGATCGGCACGTTCAGCAGAAACACCCAGCGCCACGAGAAGTGATCGGTGATCCAGCCGCCGAGCGTCGGCCCGAGCACCGGCGCGACGACGATCGCGATCGCCGAGATCGAGAACGCGCGATTGCGTTGCTCGGGCGGGAACGTGTCGAGGATGATCGACTGCTGGTTCGGCTGCAGCCCGCCGCCGAACAAACCCTGCAGCACGCGGAACACGATCAGCTCGCCGAGGTTGGTCGCGACGCCGCACAGCAACGAGCACACGGTGAACGCCGCGATGCACAGCACGAAGTAGCGCTTGCGGCCGAGCAGGCGGCCGAGGAAGCCGGAGATCGGCAGCACGATGCCGTTGGCGACGAGATACGACGTGAGCGTCCAGGTCGCCTCGTCGTAACTCGCGGACATCGTGCCCGCGATGTGCGGCAGCGCGACGTTGACGATCGTCGTGTCGAGCACCTCCATGAAGGCGGCGAGCGTGACGACGATCGCGACGACCCACGGGTTCGCGGCGGGGCGCCACCCGTTGCCGGACGAATGCGGCGCAGCGGAAGGCCGGCTCATCGGCGGCCCTCGCGGCGCGTGCAGAGTATGCGCATCAGAGACATCGCGTCGCTCCGGAGCAAGCGGGCCGCCTCACGGCAGCCGGTCATTTCAGATGGACGGTCGGTTCGACCGACAGGCCGAGACCGAGCGGCGGACGGTTCGGCAGCGGGCCGTCGAGCACGATCTTCACCGGCACGCGCTGCACGATCTTCACGAAGTTGCCGGTCGCGTTCTCGGCCGGAAACGCGGAGAACCGCGCGCCGCTGCCGAGCTGGATGCTGTCGACGTGGCCGTGCAGGTCGAGATCGGGATACGCGTCGACGGACACGTCGACGCGATCGCCGATCCGCATCCGCTCGAGTTGCGACTCCTTGAAGTTCGCGGTGATCCACATCTGCGGCGTGACGATCGAGAAGACCGACGCGCCCGCCTGCAGGTATGAGCCGAGCTGCACGTTGCGGCGCGTGACCCAGCCGTCGGACGGCGCGCGCAGCTCGCAGTACGACAGATCGAGCTCGGCCGTCGCAAGCTGCGCGCGCGCCTGCAGCACCTGCTGGCGGCGCTCCTCGACGACCGTCTCGGCCTGGCGGATCTGCTGCGGCACGAGGCTCGCGGTGCGCGCCTGCGCGCGGGCCATCGCGACGTTCGCGTCGGCACTGGCGCGCTGCGCATCGGCGGCGTCGATCGCCTGCTGGGAGGTTGCGCGCGCATCGACCGCACGCTGGCGCTCCTGGGCGGCCAGCGCCTGCCGGTAAGCGGCGTCCGCCGACTCGATCTGCGCACGCGCCTGGCGGTACTGCGCGGGATACTGCACGCGGGCGATGTCGAGCTGCACGCGCGCCGCATCGAGCTGCGCCTGCGCGAGGCCGAGCTGTGCGCGCGCCGCGTCGACCCGCGCGCGATAGTCGCGCGGATCGATTTCGACGAGCACGTCGCCGCGATGCACGAAGGTGTTGTCGTCGACGGCAAGCCGCGTCACGTAGCCGGACACGTGCGGCGCCATTGCAACCGCGTTGCCGTCGGTATAAGCGTCGTCCGTGCTCTCCTGATCGCGCGTCGCGAGCCACCACACGAGCCCGGCGATCAGCAACACCAGCAGCACCGCGCCGAGGATGATCAGCGGCTTCTTCCCCGGGCGCTTGCGTTCGCCGTCATGGCTGTCGCCGTCGCCATCGCCGCCGGTGCGGCCGCCGCGATCGTCGTGCGGATGGCCGTCACCGCCGCCGCCGCCCGGCGCGTCGGTGTCGCGCTCATCGCGTTCGTCGCGTCGGTCGCGGCCGGCATTGCCGTCGTCGCCGCCGGCCGCGTTGCCGTCTCCGGCGCGCGCAACGGCGACGCGCGGCGCCAGTCCGACCGCACCACCGGCGTAGGCCGATACCGGGACGCGGGGCAGCGCGAGCGCGCGCCACGCGCACACGGCCGCGCGTCGTGCCGGCGTAAACGTAAAAGCACGCACGAGGGAGGCAAGGACTTGCTGCGGATCGGACAGCGGGAACAGGGTCGCATCTGACATCGAACATCGCTCCAGGCAACGGCCGCGCGCGACATTGCGCGGGCCGGCCTCGAGGGCGCGGGCGAGCAAACGGCGCGCCCGGCCGTGTCGATCGCCACGCGAAGGCGCCGGCACGGGCGATGCGTGCGCGCCTTCCCCAATGTTCCGACAGGAAGCCAGCCCGATGACCCGTTCGAATTCACTCGATACCGATTCGCAAGGACAGGACCGCGGCGGCAGCACGCCCGGCCCCGAAGGAAAGCCGCACGGCACGCACACGCCGCGGCCGCGCAGCGCGCACGATCCGGCCGAAGGCAAGCCGCTGTCCTCCGATGAAGGCGCACCGGCCGATGGTGCCGGGGCGCACATGCCCACACGCGACGGCGATACGCGCTGACTGCGCTTGCCCGGTGCTATCGCCGCGCAGCTGCACGCATGCTCGCGCGCTGACGGCAGAAATGACAACGCGTTGAAAAATCGCGGACGGATGCGACGCAGGGCCGTGCATCGGCCCCCTCAGCGGTATGGCTTCTGCGTCCGTCCAGCACCCGAACGCCGCCCGCCAACGATGCGTGCGCCGTAGCAGCCCCGAGCACTACGGGTGCGCGTCGTGCTCGCGGCTGCGTCGCAGGTGTGCTCCCTTTCTTCAACGGAGGTTTCATGTTCATTCACAACACACGGCTTCAGTACACGGTCCGCGTCGATGCGCCCAACCCGGGGCTCGCGAACCTGCTGCTCGAACAGTTCGGCGGCCCGCAGGGCGAGCTCGCCGCCGCGATGCGCTATTTCACGCAGGCGGTCACCGAGGAGGATCCGGGCCGCAAGGACATGCTGTTCGACATCGCGACCGAGGAATTGAGCCACCTCGAAGTGATCGGCTCGCTGGTTGCGATGCTCAATCGCGGCGCGAAGGGCGAACTCGCCGAGGCCGTCGACGAGCAGGCCGAGCTGTACCGCAAGCTGCACGGCGCGGGCAACGACAGCCACGTGACGCAGCTGCTGTACGGCGCCGGCACGCCGCTGACCAATTCGGGCGGCGTGCCGTGGACGGCTGCGTACATCGACACGATCGGCGAGCCGACCGCCGACCTGCGCTCGAACATCGCGGCCGAAGCGCGCGCGAAGATCATCTACGAGCGACTCATCAACGTGACCGACGATCCCGGCATCCGCGACGCGCTCGGCTTCCTGATGACGCGCGAGGTATCGCATCAGAAGTCGTTCGAGAAGGCGCTGTACGCGATCACCGCGAACTTCCCGCCGGGCAAGCTGCCGCCGGTCGAGCCCTACGACCGCGTGTACTTCCGGATGCAGGACGGCGAGCCCGTGCCGGGCCCGTGGAATCGCGGCGATTCGCTGTCGTTGCGGCGCGGCGAGCCGGCCGTCGATGGCGGCGACGGCGCCGCGAAGGGCGTGGTCGAGCCGCAGCAATCGCAGGCGCTCGAAGCAATGACGCGGCGTCTCGCTTCGGACCCGCGCTGCGATCCGATCACGGGCGCCGAGCTTGGTGCCGGCGCACCGCGGGATACTGCGGCGGGATCGAACGGCGGGCGGTGAGCGGCAGGTGCTAACGGCAGGAGTCGGCGGCGTGGCGTTGAATGCGCCGCGCTGCCGTGAGGATGTGATGCTCTGACGGCGTGGAGCCGTGGAGCCGCGATGGCGCATCGCCGTGATGCCATCGCGCCGCGACGCGGCAACCGTCACTTCGTCAACGGCCGGGATCGACTGCGGATTCAACCCCTCTCTGCCGTTCGATACTCAACCAGCTCTGGGTCTGTTCCTAGCGTTATACGCGTCATCTGCCTGATGATTCTCCAACGAGAGCCAACACCACTATGCATCCGGAATGCAGGTGCGACCGCAATACGCACGGATAATTCGACGATGACCGACGAGAAAGTTCACTCCCACGATTTCTGGCCGCGAACCTGCGATCTCGATACTCACTATCACAGCTCGGGACAGTAAGCGTGTATCGAGCACCGTCTTGACGGGGACCGAATACCTGCGACAGTTACTTGTTCAGAACATGGCAATACCATGAATGCGCCATTAACTCGTCTAGGCGCAGATAGCGTGCAAAGGCGTGTCTGTATCGCGAGGCAAGCTCTGTGTCATGTGTTTCGTCGGGATGGCTCCATTCAGATTCACAGTCTTCGCAGGGCGCAAAGACCCCCGAACTTTTCGATTTGGCGGCTACAAGCACGCGCCCCTGGCCGCATACCGGACCGACCTCATTGACGACAGCGTAGTGCTTGTATGTCATAGGCAGAGACTTCGCGAGTTAGGTGACCAATACGTTCCAGGGCAGCAAGTTACCGATGCGATTGACTGGGTGCTCTGCGATGCGGACGAGCACGTGACGCAGATAGGCTTCGGGATCGATGCCGTTTAACTTGCACGTGCCGATCAAGCTGTAGATTGCGGCCGCTCTTTCACCTCCCGAGCCGGCGCCGGCAAACAGATAGTTCCGACGGCCAATTGCCACACCGCGCAAGGCGCGTTCGACCGGCAGGTTATCGATCTCCAGACGTCCGTCGCCGCAGTAGCGCGTGAGCGCCTCCCAGCGGTTCAGGGCATAAAGTATCGCCCGACTTGTGTCGGATTTGCGCGAGAGCGTCTCCAGTGTGGCGCTCAGCCACACATGGAGTTGATCGAGCAAGGGCTTGGTGTGAATTTGTCGGCACGACCGTCGTTCGTCGGGTGGTTTGCCTCGACTCGATTCTTCGACCTTGTACAGCGCGCCGATGCGCTCCCCCGCCTCCGTATTCAAGGCATTCGGCCGCGTAGCATGCAGTTCGTAGAACTGCCGCCGGGCATGGGCCCAGCACGCTGCTTCGGCCACTCGTCCAGTTTCGTAAATCGCCTGGTAACCACCGTAGGCATCGGCCTGCAGCGTGCCGTTGAACGATTCGAGGTGCTGCTGCGGGTGGGTAAGCCGATCATGCTGCCGATTCCGACGTGCTGCGCAACATGCGCAGCACCAACAGTAGCGTGGTTTCGCTGGGCGAGCCTTCGATGCGCACGCGGGTGTTGCCCACGCTGATCTCGATGGCGCCTGCAGCAGTTGCGCAAGTAACTGGCGCCGGGGCCGGCTGCTCCATCTCTTGCGCAGGTGTGTCCACTGTCACGGGCAGCAAATCCACCGGATCGTATTCGCCAGCACGGAGTGCTCGGCGCCATTTGAATACGAGGTTCGGATTCAACCCATGTTCCATTGCCAAACGCGCGACCGATACGCCTGCTTCGCAGGCCTGCTGAGCCAGCTTCCGCCGGAGTTCGATGGTGAACCGCACCGAATTTTGTGGAGGCTCGGATTCTTGAGAGAATCGAGCCATGAACAAGAAGGCAACCAAGTTTTCCCCGGAAGTCCGGGAGCGCGCAGTGCGTCTGGTACGTGAGCAGCGTAGCGA